>DATLHW010000519.1:0-3894 GCA_035539675.1 Burkholderiales bacterium
CCACCCTGGGGATTAAACGGGAAGTCGGTGAGTTCTTAGACTTCTTTCGAAACCTACTGCGCGATCCGAGATCGAGCCTGCGATGCTCAACGTACCCTTCGTACGCCTGCGCTTCTCGCCTCGATCTCGGACCGCTCGCTACGGTTTCGAAAGAAGTCTATTGCGATTCCGACGCTGCCCCCGCAACGGTAAGCGAGTAAAGCTGCGGCATCACGCCACTGTGTCATCGACATGGGAAGGCGCCCTAGCGGAAATTCTTTTCCACTCGTAAGCCCGGAGACCGGCCTGAAGCATTACAACCTGTTCAATATTTTGAATAGGGACTTGGTTCGGCATTGCGGAGGGCGATGTCACAGTGTACTGAACATACATATACCTTTATGTATGCCTGTCCCTGCTTTTCGACTTCCTCCACGCGCCTTAACGTTCATCCTACAAAGGTTGTGAAGCATCATCACAACCGCCATGCGCGGAGATTTAACAAATGCATTTGTATTTACGCCCGTTGTCGGCGTCCCTGGCGCTGCTTAGTCCTATCGCAGCCCTCGCCGAGCAACCTTTGAAACCCCTTCCAACAATCGTCGTAACAGCCACCAGAACAGCCAGCACGACCGATGAAACCTTGGCTCCTGTCACGGTGATTACGCGTGAGGAAATCGAACGCAAGCAAAGCCAGTCAGCCATGGATGTTCTTCGGGGAACGCCGGGGCTTTCGATCAGTAACAATGGCGGCCCTGGAAAAAACACGTCTATTTTCTTGCGAGGCGCGGAGTCTGATCACGTCCTCGTATTGATCAATGGCGTCAAGGCAGGGTCCGCAACCAGCGGCACTGTCGGATTTCAGGACATCCCTGCGGAACAGATCGAGCGAATCGAAATTGTGCGAGGTCCACGCTCCGCGCTTTATGGCTCTGAAGCGATCGGCGGTGTAATCCAAATTTTCACGCGGGATGGTAGTGGACCGATCAAGCCTTCGTTCAGCATCGGCGGCGGTCGGTATGGAACCTCCAGCGCCTCGGCCAGCTTGTCGGGCGGCGTTGGGCAGGGGTGGTTCAACGCAAGCCTGAGCGGGCTTGACACCGATGGCTTCAACTCGTGCGACGGCAAACCATCGCCTGGCGGCGCGGGATGTTTTACCAACGAACCGGATAAGGATGGCTATCGAAACGTATCCGGCTCAGTCCGCGCCGGCCTGCGTTTCGACAATGGCGCAACGGCCGATATTCACTGGCTTCGCACCAGGGGCGATAGCGACTTCGATGGAACCAGTCAGAACGAATCCGAGTCCATTCAGCAATTACTTGGCGGCGCCGTCCGATTCTCGCCAACCTCGGCGTGGAAAATGAGCTTAAGCGGCGGCCGTAGCGACGATAAGTCCGATAGCTTCAAGAATGGCGTATTCTCAAGCCGTTTCGATACCGAACGCGTCACCGGCTCGCTCCAGAACGATTTCTCCATCGGCGCGAATCACCTTCTCACCGTCGGCTTCGATTATCAGAACGACAAGGTCGACAGCACCGTCGCGTTCGCACTGACATCAAGAGACAATGATGGCGTGTTCGCGCAATATCAAGGCAGTTTGGGAGCGCACGACCTGCAACTTGCGCTCAGACGCGACGACAACGAGCAGTTCGGCGATCACAACACCGGCAGCGCGGCCTGGGGCTATCGCATCGGGAACGGCTTACGTTTGACTGCTTCGTATGGCGCAGCGTTCAAGGCGCCGACGCTCAACGAGCTCTATTATCCGGCGTTCGGCAATCCCAATCTCGGCCCTGAGAAATCGGATAGCACGGAGATTGGCCTCTCTGGGGAACTAACCGGCGGCAACTGGTCGGTCAATGCATACAAAACGAAGATCGACGATCTCATCTCATACAATGCGGCCATCTCAGCGGCGGACAACGTCGATCAAGCAGAGATTCGTGGCTTCGAAGCAGTTGTCGCGAAGCGCGTCGATGATTGGAATTTTGGCGTCAATCTGACATTGGTCGATCCTGAAAATCGCTCATCGGGAGCCAACTTAGGAAAAGTGCTGCCGCGTCGAACAAGGAGGTCGCTCAATATCGATGTGGACCGCGACGTGGGTCAATACCGATTAGGCGCAACGCTGTTGGTTGAAGGACAACGCTATGACGATCTCGCCAACGCGCGTCGGATTGGCGGTTACGCGACGCTGGATTTACGCGCCGAATACATCATCACGAAAGAATGGCGTCTTCAAACGCAACTCGCGAACGTGTTCGACAAGGAATATGAAACCGCATCGTTTTATAATCAACCTGGACGCAGTCTCTTTGTAACCTTGCGTTATGCGCCTTAACGTCTAACGCTCGCCTGAAAAGTCCGTTCGCGGAAAGAGATTCGGTCACTTTGAAAACTCAATCCGCGTCCGGCGCTTTTCGGACGGAATTTTATCTTTGAACCCCAAGCACTCCGGCCCAACCACCCCCAAGAGGAAACCTACTATGTTGACCTTATCCAAACGGAATCAAGTCGCCATCGGCCTTATGCTCGCCGCCCTCATGGCCGCCACGCGCGGCGGCCATCACATCGCCTCACTGGCTCACTTGCCCAGCGCATCATGGGCGGTGTTCTTCCTGGCTGGCGTGTACCTTCGCTCAGGCTGGACATTCCCTGCATTCATGATCGGCGCGGTTGCCCTCGACGCCATCGCCATCGGCTGGATGAACGTGAGCAGTTATTGCGTCACTCCGGCGTACGCAATGTTATTGCCGGCCTATGGAAGCCTTTGGTTGGCAGGACGTTGGTACGCCAAGCGGCACACCGACACACTGGCGACCTTCGGCGCGCTGATCACCGCCGTGCTTGTCGGCGTGACAACTTGCGAACTACTTTCCAGCGGCGGCTTCTACTTCTTTTCCGGCCGCTTCGTCGAGCCGACCCTTGCCGAATTCGGCCCACGTTTGGCGAAATACTTCCCTGGCTATTTGCAATCGATGGGCTTCTGGATTGGCGTAGCCACCTTGATTCACGCCTCGCTAGTGCTGACGTTACGGCGTAGCACGCCCGTCATCCAGGCCGGCGCTGGACGATGAGCGAAGATAAGGAAACCAGCACGATCGAGTCGCGTCACCGCGCGCGCATGCAGCGTAAGAAAGCGGTGATCGATTCGAAGATCGCCGACGCCGACGCCGAACGCGGCGTGCTGCTCGTACTCACCGGCAACGGCAAGGGCAAGAGCTCCTCCGCATTCGGCATGGTGGCGCGTTCGCTGGGACATGGCATGAGAGCCGCGGTCGTTCAGTTCGTGAAGAGCCGGTCGGACACCGGGGAAGAAGGTTTCTACAGCCGCTTCCCCGATGAAATCAGTTGGCACGTCATGGGCGCCGGCTTCACTTGGGAAACGCAGGATCGCTCCTTGGATGAAGCGGCCGCGAAAGCAGCCTGGGAAATCGGCAAAGGCTATCTCGCCGACGATTCGTTCGATCTCGTGGTGTTCGATGAGATGACGTACGCATTCAAGTACGGATGGCTGGATCTAACTGAGGTGCTTGCGGCGATTGCGGCGCGGCCGCGTTTGCAGAGCGTCGTTGTCACGGGTCGCGCGGCGCCGGAGGCGTTGACGGAGGCGGCGGATACGGTGACGGAGATGGGAATGGTGAAGCATGCGTTTAAGGCGGGGGTCAAAGCCATGCCCGGCATCGAATTCTAGAGATACGGATGTCGTAAAAGCTACTGCGCGACCCGCTTTTGAACCTCCGGTGCTCAACGTACTATTCGTACGCCTCCGCTCCTCGGTTCAAAATCGGGCCGCTCGCTACGCTTTTACGACATCCTCTTGAGTACATCACAACCTCTGGTCTCGAAAATGTTTGTTATAGCCCCAACCCCGCAGTACTCCCTCTCCCTTGAGGGGAGAGGGCCGGGGAG
>DATLHW010000520.1:0-14393 GCA_035539675.1 Burkholderiales bacterium
CAGTCCGAGAGCAACATCATTGGAAACATGAACGATATTCTCAAGGGACGTACCGCCGTTATCATTGCGCATCGGCTCAGCACGATCATGCGGGCGGATAAAATTCTCGTGTTGTATGAAGGCGCGATTGTGGAGCAGGGACGGCACGAGGAGTTGGTGGGGAGAAAAGGAATGTATTACGAGTTGGTGCAAAAGCAACTGAGCGCTGCATGAATGAGGTTGGGCCCCTCTCCCGTCTACGGGAGAGGGGCTTTGTCGAAGCAAGAGGGACGTAGGATTGAATTCAACATGAAAATTCTTGATCAAATCCCACATGCGACTTCCGCGATCTCCTACGCTGGGCTAATCGAGAAAATAGAAATCCTCCGCTCCACCCTGCGATGGTCTTCGAAATTAGAGCGCCCGGAAATCGACAAGCTGCTGCGGCAGTTCAACGCATTACGCGACGAGGTGATGCAGTTGTCGCACAAAGAGCGTTTCGTGCAAGCGGTAATCGCCGAGCCCGATCGCAACGATCATTTACCGGGCGAACGCCGACAAGCATTGCTCGATCGCAGCTTCATTTTCGAAGGCACGTTTGGCGACAATCCCAAGCTTCTCGAAGCATTGGAAGTCGCGGAAAAAGCGGCCCCTACCGATCTGCCCGTACTCATCGATGGAGAGAGCGGGACCGGTAAGGAACTGATGGCGAAAGTCATCCACGCCAATGGCGCGCGAGCAGATAAGCCGTACATCTCCGTCAACTGTGGCGCTATCCCGGATAACTTGCTGGAGTCCGAACTTTTCGGCCACAAGAAGGGCGCCTTCACCGGCGCTTCAAACGATAGAAGAGGCAAGTTCGAAAGCGCGCACACGGGAACGATATTCCTCGATGAAATCGGCGAACTGCCACTCATTGGACAAGTAAAACTGCTTCGCGTGCTGCAATCGCAAGAAATTCAACGCGTGGGGTCGGATGAAACCATTTCCGTGGATGCTCGAATTGTGGCCGCGACTAACAAGAATCTGCGTCGGCTGATTGAAGAGGGCAGATTTCGGGAGGATTTGTTTTACCGCCTCAGCGTTATTCATTTGACCTTGCCGCCGCTACGCGAGCGTAAGGACGAGATTCCTTTGCTGCTGGCTTATTTCGGCGATGAGGCGGCCGAGGCATTGAAGCGACGCCCATTGAAAATGACGCCACGATTGCGCGACTTTCTTATGAAATATCCCTACCCCGGCAATATACGAGAGTTGCGCAATATTGTTTACCGAGTCTCCTGCCTGGCGGGGGAAATGGCTGATGTTGAGCATCTGCCCGAGGATATTCGGCCCGCATCGCGATTGGCGACTGAGCGGCAAGGCGCTGAGAGCAGCGGCGCAAACGTAACGAGCCACCCCTCGCTCAGCGACGCCAAACGCGCCGCAAGCAATGAGGCGGAGAAGGTGCTATTGGAGCAGGGGTTACAAGAAGTTGGCGGAACAGTGACTGAGTTGGCGAGGCGATTCGAGATGAACCGCTCCCACCTGCAAATGCTATTGAAGAAGCATGGAATTCGATCGAAAGATTTTCGGAAACGGGGGGACAAGCAGAACTAGTGGTCAGTCACGTTGAATTTGTAGGAGCGAGCTTGCTCGCGAAGCGATGTCTCCATGTCCCATCTGTAGAGTTGCGTCAGTTTTCCGTCCGAGACCCTGGACGCAATCGCGAGCAGAGCTCGCTCCTACAGAAAAAATCAGCGTGACTGACCACTAGCTAAGGCTCGACTCTGTATTTGCGCCGTCAACGGAACGGCTAGATCCGCCATTTGTCTGAATGCGGTTATCACTATGCTTCTTTGCAAAATACATCGCTTCATCGGCATGTTTGAGCAATTGTTGCGCCGAGTCGCCGTGGTCGGGACAGAGGGCGATTCCGATGCTCGGCTGTATGTGCAGGTTGCAGCCGTCTATGCTTATCGGATAACTCAAATCAGTGCGGATTTTTTCCGCGACAACCGAGGCGTGCTCGGGCAACTGGATGTCTTCGAGCAGCACTACAAACTCGTCTCCTCCGATTCGGGCGACGGTATCCGCTTCGCGCACGCATTGCTTTAGTCGCTTCGCGACTTCCTGTAATAGCTGATCTCCCACCGTATGACCAAAGGCGTCATTGACTTGCTTGAAGTTATCCAGATCGAGGTAGACCAAGGACATTCGTCCTTGCTTGCGTTGTGTTCTGGCAAGAGCGGTTTTTAGCCGGTCGTATAAGAGCCGCCGGTTGGGCAGATCGGTCAGCTCGTCGTATTGCGACGTATATTGCAGCCGGGTGTACAGCCGTTTTCGCTCAATAGCGGTTGCGATTTGGGTAGAGACGAATTGCAGCAGTTCTTTGTCCTTCTCGGTGTAGCGGATGCCTTTGGAGTAGCTCTTTAAAACCAGCGCGCCGATGACGCCGTTGTGCGAGTTGAGGGGGACGACCAGCCAGCACAGCGAATTTGTATCGACGACGGTTCGTAAGTGCTCGGGAAGAACGGTCAGCATCTCGTCGGTAAGCAGTAGAGGCTGTCCGGTGCGAATGACCTCCGCGCACAGAGCGACCGCTGCGGAATCTCGCGGCGCCGGCTTGTACTCATCCACGTGATAAGGAAAGCTCAACTGCTTATCCTTTTCATCGTACAGCGCCACGGAAAAATTAAGCGCCGGGAGCAGTTCGCCGATGATCTGATGAATTCGCTGATACAGGGCAAGGAGATTCTCCGCCGCATGGGCGGCTTCGGAAATGGAGTAGAGAGCCGCCTGCATTGATTCCGCCCGCTTGAGTTCGGTGATGTCGCGCGCTACGGCGATTCTCAGTCGATCGGTCTCCGACCAGCGGGCTGACCACATGATATCGGCCACTCGCCCATCCTTGCGTATGTAGCGATTCTCAAAATGGAGTTGGGGATGCCCTGACATGATTTTGTTGGCTGCCTGCAAGGTCCGTGATCGATCCTCAGGCGCTACCATTTCGATCATCGTCATGCCAATCATTTCCGATTGCGTATAGCCGAAAATACGCTCGCATGCGGCGCTGACGAATACAAAGCGACCGTCGGCATCGACAATGCAGATGGCGTCGAGGAGGAGGTCTACGAAGTTGGGCAGCGGCGCGAAATCTTTGGCTTCCATCGTGTCGAGCATATCACCACGCGATGCGTGATTTCCAGTACCGATAACGGCGGGGTAGTCGCATTTTTAGGGGAGCATTTTTGATGCGCTTTACATTGAGGCGCGCCAAACAACGGCGCTTGCCGCATTTGCAAAGCGCCTTGGAATCCAACGGGCGAAGCAGCGGTCACACCGAACTTAGGATCTGGCAAGAAATAACTTCCCGATATGTCCTGCGTCTGGCGGGCGCGCTGCCGCGTTGTCCCTCGCTTGTGTAGTCCCGCTACACGGCGCTTCGGGACGCCTCTTGTGCCCTTCGGGTATGCATCGCATCCCGCCAGACTTGTCCAAATCGGGAAGTTATTCCTTGCCAGATCCGTAGCCACCATCGATGGTTCGCCCTTTGAGTGCAAATGCGTCCAGCGATCGCGTTGTCGACTCCTCTTTCTTTTTCCAAGGGAAAGCATTCGTGATGACGTAGCGCTCTTAGGATCGTGTACGTAATAACTTCCCGATTTAGACAAGTCAGGCGGGATGCGATACGAGGCGCTCCGAAGCGCAGTGTAGCCAGACTACATAAGCGAGGAGCAACGCTGTAGCGCGCCCGACAGACGCTGGATAAATTGGGAAGTTATTACGTACACGATCCTTAGCCTTTCAAATTCGCAAGGCGTTTGCTTTGGAGATTCTGCTTCCCCCTCTCTACCCCGCTGGTTTAATACACTATTCCTCAATGCGACGCTGGCGGTATTTATCTTGCTTTAATGGTCCTGAGCGACACCATGGGCTCCGAGTCAACCCGACCTCCGAAAGACTAAGGAACGGTAAAAGAATAATTTGTGGATTTGTCTTGCGTTTTGCGGGCGCGCTGCTGCGTTGTCCCTCACTTGTGTAGTCTTGCTACACGGCGCTTCGGGACGCCTTGCATCGCATCCCGAAAAACGCATCCAAATCCACAAATTATTCTTTTACCGTTCCTAAGCGGCCACTTGCGAGAAAGGAATAGGAAATGAATCCAGATAGCCCAAACCCAAGCACTCCTTCTAACCAGAAGGAGGCGACTAGCGCAGTGGACAGAGCAATTCCCCTTCTCGTCTTACCTGAGGCTACGCTGCCCATCCCTCGAACCAGCGCCCGTAATCGACAGAGCGCGTGGGAAGGTTTTTGGGCGGAACATTTACGAAAAGGGAGGGAAGAGCCTAAGTGGCCGCTCGAAGCGCGCTTAAAGAGTTTTGCTCATCTTGAAAGAGAGTACATAAAGCTGCGAAAGGGAGGGGAAACGCCGTCGCCCGCTGACTCCGAAATTGGATTATCCCAAGCTGACGTCGACGACAAGCGGCTCAAAGCGGAGATTGATACCTATCAAGCGTTTTCCAACGAGAGAAATTTTCTGAACGGCCGACTGAAGTCGGAGCTGAATACGACCTATACAGCTTGGCACGAAAAATGGACCGAGAGACGAGAGAAACGGGAAAAACCCTCGTCCGGCGCGCTGACGCCGGGGTCCGCCGCGCAGACTCCAACGTCCGGAGCGCGGACCCCGGAGTGGGAGCGCGCAGAGTCCAATCTGGAATATATTCGCGCCCGCATAGGATTTGTGCACGACCAGTTGGCGAAATTGCCTGATGAAGAGCGGGATCTCGAGACACAATTGAATGAGATAAGGGCGAGCAAAGACGATCCAGAGGCGCAACAAGCCCTGAATAAAGAAATAACTGCGCTGCGAGAACAGATTGCTCCGCTGGAAAGGAGAGTAGATCGCGAAATCTTTAGTGAGGAGGATAAACAACTCCTCATAAATCTTAATGATCAGTTGACAGAGGCTTTGGCGCGGCAGCCCCAGCGATTGAGGGAAAAGTTGGAAGCTGAACTATTCGAATTCCGCGGCTCCGTCGAAATCTGGTCCATGGGCCGATTTGGAAGGCGGGAGGATCTCATTCAAGAACTGCGCGTATTGCGGGATAGCCAGCTTCAGATCATGCGGGACTCGCGGACCAGGCGGCGGGCGGAAAGCCCTCGCCGGGGAGCCATCACATCCGGCATTGACGACGCAGCCATAGGCGAGGTTGAAGCTGAGGTCAGTCGGGAACTGCTCCACCTATTGCGAGTACAGCACAATATTCGATGCGAATGGTTGGCGACCCAGGCGTCATTGACAGCCACCGAAAATGAATTAGTGAGCGGTCAAGATGGTATCGAATTCTGGCAGGAGCCAGTGGCCCGTTCGCAGGGCATGGTGGCGGAGCTGCAAGATAACGAGAAGGCATTCGCCACCGCATTAGACGACGCGGAGGGAAGTGCTCTGGACGCGTTGGGGACAATCGAGCAAACAGCGTTGACGAATACGACCAAAGTAAACGACTTTTTCCGAGAGCAAGCACGACACCCGGCATTGGTCCACGCAGTACAGTTATATCAAACGTGGAAAGATCGATCGGTTTTGGGGCCGCGCGATCTACAGCAGATGCAAGAAGAGGCTCGCGCCTTCCGCGATACGCGAACCAATCGACTATCTATGGTGAAGACGGCGCTTTCAGAAAATCATAATAATTGGAGGCAATGGGAAGGGCGGGTGACTGAATGGAAAAGCGAATTGGAAGGCATCACGCCTCTGGAGGGATGGCGACAGACTATGTTCGATATGATTTCCGACTTGCCCCAGGAATTTGTTGACAACAACAACGAGGTGCAGACCCTCCGGGACGAAATGAGCGAACGGCAACAAAAAATGCTGGATTCCCATCAAACGCCCGCGCCTACGGACATACAAGAGCTAAAACGGCAACTTTCGGATAGCCTGCGATTCGATGCGGACACGAATGTGCGACTCAATGCGCGCTACACCGTAGCGTCATTCAAAGGCGCGGAGCTTAGCCAATTCGCTGGAAGGATCCAGCGACAGGCGATTCGTTTCAAGGATCTACAAGAAGTTAAGGCAGTCCACACACGAAATGAGCGCCGCCTAGGCGAGGCGCTTAAAAACGGAAGCCTATCGACGCAAGAGCATGATGATCGCCTGCGGAGCGTGCGTGACGTTCAAAACAAGCTGGACGCTCTGGATGCGGAGACGCTCGCTGTTTTCGATAACCTCCGTCAGATTAATGACCAAGCGCTGGACGACGTTACTCAACCGTTGGAGAAGAGAATCGTCGAATTGCAGGGTGTTGTGAATACTTTGTCCGGCGAATTGGATGTGCTGGAACTAAATGACCATCTGGCGGCGCTTCCAAACTTGCAAAGCAAGGTGTCTACAAGTAAGGGATCTGTTACACAGCTTAACGTGCGCTTCATGGGAGTTGTGAACCAGATCGGGGATACGATAGACGAGCCGTCCAACCCGTTGACCGCGGAAAAGGAAGTCGTTGATTTTGTGAAAGGAGCGCTCTCCGAAATACAGTCAGAGTTCGAGAAAAGCAAAGCGTTGCCGACCGAAATAGATAAATGGGTCGACGACGTCGATGGTTTTCTGTCGGCTCTGACCACAACCGATGTCGAAAGCGAACGGGCCCGGTTAACAGAGGCTCGTAATTTGCGAAGTCGCGAGCGACGGATGAGAAAAATGTTCAATAGCCTTGGGGCGAAGCAGCGAGTCTACGCCAATAAAGCATCTTGGCTGGAGGAACAGGTCCAGCGTTTGAAGTCTGTGATCGAAACGGAAAATCTTTTGAAGCAACAATTTGACGCCGTCCACATCACGCCGGAGTTTGAGCTATCAGACGACTTGGAGGACGTGCAAGCGAGGCTTGAAAATGCGCTTGGTAAGCGCCTCGACGAGACCCGCGACTTGCGGACCGCGGGTGTCGCATTTTGCAAGCGAATCTTTGCTGAGGTGGACAATGCGAATATCGATTTGCAGGGCATTCAAGAGCAAGATGTGGCCTCCTTATCCAGGGCTCGGGAGGAGTTAAGCAGTAGGGTGAAGAAGTTCCAGAGCAATGTTGCAACGGAGGAGATTGCCCTGCGCTCCAATATGGCTGGGCATATAAATGGCCTATTGGGTGCGCAGGAAACAGATTGGGAGGACCAAGAGGAGATCCATAGGGCGCTAGGCGAACTGGCCTCTGCATTAGTCGATACCAGCGTCGGTAAGGAAGTTCGTGAACAATTTACGGCGCTTCAAAAACGTCGTCAGACTGTGGAGAAGACTTCCACCGAGAGCGCCTCGTTGTCGGATTTGAAGGCGATGGTGGCGGAGTTAAATAAGCAAGGAAAAGAATTAAAGGAAATCGCGACCCAAATGAAAGAGCAAACGCTGCTCGCGCGTCGCCGCCTGGAAGAGCGTTCGCGAAATGTACACATCGAAGCAGCGTCTACTGCCACCCAGACGGGGGCTGGGTTAACCGAGAATGCGATCGGGTTCGTTGAGCCTGAGGCCGCCGCCATCCCCGTAGCAGGGGAACTCCAAGAAGAATCCCGCGACCCGGAGCCTCGCCCCAAACAAGGCCGGCGCTTATCGGGTTTTTTCGGAAAAGGATTAAAGGGGATTCTTCGCTCGAAGAAAAAGGAAGAAGGCGATGAGGCTCAAAGCAGGAATAAGCAAAGCGCCGAAACACAAGGCGTATTTCGAAAATTGTTCCGCCGATGGACGGTCGATAGCGGGGCAGGAGCCTCGACAACTTTCGGCGCCTTAACGAACACGGATCGTAACGGTATGCAGGAAAAAGGAATCGATCCACGGCAAGTTCGTGATGTAAGAGTGGATGAGAGTGTCGGAAGCGCCGTTTATCAAATGGAGAACGGGAACTTTGTTTACAGCCTCAATACTCGCGCCGACACTAAATCTGGAAAGAACAAGGCGCAGAGCGAGCATGTTATGGTGCCGGCGCATGTGGTCGACAATGCGAAGCGTACAAGCGACGCGCTGAATCAGATTAAGGGCTTGCATACAGACAAACCGGGTTTCAAAGTTACGGCGGCTCTTATGACGCGTAGCGACACCTCTCCAAGCAGGCAGTCCACGGAACTCAGCGCGCAGTCCAGTGAACCCGGCAAGTCCCGTAGAAGCAGGACGCAATAATGCTTAGGGAGCATTGGAGTGCTTATACGAATCCTATGAAATTCTCGAACAACGCTAGACGCGATGAGCGCTTCCTTTCCCTTGAGGGGAGAGGGTTGGGAGAGGGGCTCTGTCCGGACTTTCGATGATCATCTATTCCTACAATTTCGCGTAGCGCTCTGCGGCCGTTGGGGCTTGATATACAAACCTCCGCAAAAAAATTCTCGTGCCGAGAATGATGCAACTTCACCTACCATTGTCCGATTGGTCGAGTTTAGTTTAGGACAAATAAAATTGATGGATTTTTTCGTCTGGCTAGGGTTGAGCAGGGGGGGGCGAGCAGCATGTTGCGAGCCTGCGAAACGGCTGCGCATGCAAGGGCAGCGCCCTATTACTCACACAGTCTCTATAGCCCATGGCCCTGCGTTTTGGGTGCTTTCTTTTGAGTAGGAACTTCGGTTTTCGTTGCGCTGTACTCGCCGTCATTCTTCGTCAAGGTTACCGTGACCTTCCCTGTATCTTGGTTGGTTACCCCCAGTTGCCCTTGATTATCTTTGTTCAAGAGATAGCGCACGGTTGTGTCTTTCGTCGATTTCAAAAAGACGTGATCCCGGTTGCTTGTCACAGTAAATTCATGGTCGATATGGGCATCGTTAAATTTTGAAAAGGGCTTTGAGGGATACGAACGGGGGATTGTCCCGATGACAGACGATTCAGGGGTATCGAAGCTTACGACTTTTTTCTTTTCGTCTATAGATGGTTTTACGACGGGAGCCGCCTGGACTGGAGCATCTTGCATGACCCTTTTTTCATCCGGGGACACTGTAGCGGGAGCGAGTTTCGGCTTCTCTTCAAATCCCATGGCAGGAGTCGCACGTTTTTCATTCATGGCGGCGCCGGTCCGCATAACGATCTCGAATTCTCCGCTTTTTATTTTATTTTGATTGGCATAAGCAGTGGCTGCATTTTTTATTGTTTTGAGTGATGTGGGGTCTACGATGAAGCTCAATACTGCGCGAGCCACGCGCCATGCCTTAGACAGGAATGAGGCAATTCCCCCTTTCGTTGCTTTGGTTGTGGAAGGCGCAATTTGTTTTTCGGTTGCTTCCGTAAGACCCGGCGTGTTCTCCCTCTCTACCTTTACTGCGTTCTTCCTGGTCTGGTCTATAAGCGAGCGAAGCTGCGTCGCGTATTTGATCGGGCTATCCTGAAACTGATCGTCCAAATCATAGAGTTTTTCCTCCGCTTTTTTCGCTACCTGCTTTATTTGTTCGTCATCGCTACGTCGTAACTCGGTGTTCTGTGTCCAAAACGCGAGCTTCAATTTTTCCAAATTAACCTGTGTGGCGGTCATCGGACGCCCTATTGCCCTGGTAGCCTCCATTTCCAGTTTGTCCGTGAGCTTTTGTAATTGTTTTGCCCGATTATCGGGGTCGACGACATATGTATATTCCAGTTGTTTACTGCCGTTTTGTGCGCTCTCCAATGGGCCAATAATCGCACTGCGTCGCTGGTCGAGTCTCTGAACTTCGTCTACCACTGAATCAAAGCGGGCTAATGCTTCTTCGAGAGCAGGCGACATATTCGGCAGGTGGGGTTTATTGGGCGATTGCGCCTGCGCGTCCTTCAGCTCTATCATCGACTTCCCTAACAGGAGAGTCGCGTCTTTGGCCATTGCTTGCCTGGCCTTATTTAATTCCCTTGCTTGTTTCGACGGTTCATTTGGATACTTTTTCTCCGCCGCGACGCGGTGTTTCAATGCTTGTTCCAAAATGGGACGCACGCCCCCTATGTCGGCATTGTTGATTGCGGCAAGCTCTTCCTCGAATTTTGATTGTACGTCGGCGAGGTTCGCTGTTGTGGCGGCCAGTATTTCTCCGACTACGCTAGTGACCTCGGCCTCCATCTTATCCGTAATGTTCTGCAATGCTTCTGCTCGTTTATCGAGGTCAAAGGGAAATTTTTCGTCTATTGATTCATACCGCTTGTCCGCTCTTTCCATTGCGCTAAAAACAGCGCTATTTTCGCTGTGTGCATTCGCTTCGTTATATATTGCATCGAAGCGAGCTGTTGCTTCCTGAAGTGCTGGGGTGTGATACGGATTGAGCGCGTCGATTTTCGGGGCGGCAGGTTGGTCCGGTTTTAGGTCGTCCACTTCTGTCTTTAACGTATCGATCTTCGCTTCTAATTCGTCAGCCTGCTTCTGTTTTGCTCCGAGTTTATCCAAGGGGCCGAGAAGTTGCTCCGCGTGAAATTTCATTCTCTCAAGGGCGTGATTTATTTCCTTTAGCTGTTTGGCTGGGTTATCCGTATGAGCGAGGGCGTCCTCATATCTTTTCGTGGCTTTTTGCACCAAGCCGGAAATGCTTGTCTGGTGCTCTTCTCGTTCGACGATGGCAAGCGCTTTATTGAATTCGGCCTTCGCATTTGCGAGAAGGTCGGGGGTCTCATCTGAATCAATTTTTGTGTATCCAGCGGCCATTTTTTTACCTTAATAGATTCTGGGCGGATCGTGTAACCCGGGACATTGCTTGGAATTCCCCCGCTTTCCGTAGTCATCCTCCTAAAGGAATGCTTTTCTTTAGTGGCGGCAATGTCTGGCTTTCACTACTTAGCAAGCAACTGTCGTACCAGTATGTTTGTTGAGAATAATATGTTTTATGTTGATGATAATTAAGATTAATAACTTCATCGATCATGATCTCGCGGTGAAGTTGATTGCAGATCCGTAATAGAACCGCCTGTGGCGTCTAACAAAATCATCGCCAAGGAGACGCAATGCAAGCCAGCGTTCGCTACTTCACAAAAGGCGGCTTTCGACACGCGAATTGCTCAAATGGTTGGTGAAGTAAAAAGTGGACCGTGGTGTCGATTTCGAGTTGCTTTGTTCGTCGTGCAGTTAAGAGCAAGTGTTTTTATCCGGAGGCGACTGCCCGGAGCCCTGGCTTCCAGGTTCAACCCAAAGGGGTATTTACTATTTATTGGAGCTACCGGTAACGTCGGACTTCTGAGGCTGTCGAAACATTGGTGTGACGGACCACCGAAGCAGGGCGATCGCTCCTATATCCCAATCACTACGTTTGTTTGTTAAGCAGCCCTAAATCCATGAGAAGGAGATGCTATGCAAGTTCAACCCTATCTATTTTTTGACGGCCGCTGCGAAGAGGCGTTGGAGTTCTATCGCAAGGCGCTAGATGCGGAGGTCACGATGCTGATGCGCTTCAAGGAAAACCCCGAGCCTCCTGAACCCGGGATGGTTCCACCCAACTCGGCGAACAAGGTGATGCATGCGAGCTTCCGCATTGGTGGTTCGACGGTATTGGCTTCCGATGGCGAATGCCAAGGGAAGCCGAGTTTCCAGGGATTCTCGCTGTCGCTTACCGTTCCCAATGAAGCGGAAGCAGAGCGGCTGTTTGGCGTACTGGGTGAAGGCGGACAGGTGCAGACGCCATTAGCGAAAACCTTCTTTTCACCACGCTTTGGCATGCTCGCAGATCGCTTCGGCGTTTCGTGGATGGTCTATGTTGAGCCTAAGGGCTGATTTTTTTAACCCGAAAATAGAAGGAGTTCTAAATGCGATTCATGATCATGGTTAAAGCTAACAAGGACACGGAAGCAGGTGTGATGCCGAGCGAGCAGTTGCTTGCCGACATGGGGAAATACAATGAAGAGCTGGTGAAAGCGGGCGTGATGCTTGCCGGCGAGGGGCTTCAACCGAGTTCGAAAGGCGCGCGCGTCAAGTTTTCCGGTGATAAGCGAACCGTCATCGACGGCCCCTTCACCGAGGCGAAGGAGTTGATTGCCGGGTTCTGGTTGATTCAGGTGAAGTCGAAGGAGGAGGCGATCGAATGGGTGAAGCGCTGTCCCAATCCCACTGGCGAGGAATCCGAGATCGAGATTCGTCAGGTGTTCGAGGCGGAGGATTTTGGGGCCGAGCTCACGCCTGAACTTCGAGAGCAGGAGGAGCGTTTACGCGAGCAGATGGCGGCGAAGAAGCATTGACTGGCGCCCATCGCGTCGCTCGCACGTCAGCGTCACTGACGTGTAATGAGCGGGAGCGTGAGTTGCTTTTTCATCGGGCGGAAGATTGCGCCGGTGGCGTCGCTAAAAATCCCTTTGAGTAATCATGGTTCCTCCGTAGGAGCGAGCTTGCTCGCGATTGGTAGCGTGGTCCCGGATGCAATCGCGAGCAAGCTCGCTCCTACGCCGCCTATCCTACGTTTTTATCGAAGGATATCGATTTTAAAGCGCCGGATTCAATACCGTTTTCTCATCGCCATAAATATCCTCCACGCCAGTCACCACCACCGAGATGTTGTCCCGACCTCCTCGTTGAAGCGCCAGTTCAATCAATGCATTCGAGGCTTGCCGGCAATCGCCGGAGACGAGGACGTCGGCAATTTCCGCTTCGCTCAGCGCATTACTAAGTCCATCGCTGCACAGGAGGAAAATATCCCCGTGTTGAATCTGCATCGTATCAACCTCGAGCCCTAACGTATCCCGGGCGCCAACCGCGCGAGTGATCACGTTACGAGGTGGATTCTCGGCGGTGAACTGACCGCTGGACTTGAGTTCTTCGACGCGGCTATGGTCACGCGTCATAAGCTTTAATCGCCCCTCTCGATAAAGATAAAGGCGACTGTCGCCTGCCCACATCCACCCACAATAGTCGCTACAAGCGAACAGGACGACAACAGTGCTGCCGATGATTTGCACGCCGCGCGACGCTGCTTCCGACCGCAGTTGGCGATTCACGCTTAACAGTCGCTGCCTCGCATCGCCCATCAACGACATGAGATTGTCCGACGACGAAACATGGCTTAATGCGTCGATGACCATGCGACTCGCGACATCGCCGATGGCATGTCCGCCCATGCCATCGGCGACGGCCCATAACCCTCGCTCGGGTTGGTCGAGAAAAGCGTCCTCGTTTACTGCACGCACCAAACCCACGTGGGAACAAGACGCCGATGCAAATCGAAATGGGGCGATGCCCGTCACGCGAATCTCTGATTGGAGCTATGTTCTTCCACCACGACATTGAGGTTCGAGTTGGGCGCCGAATTGTTGACCTCGACAACCTGGACCTGATTAATCAACTGATCGACATGGTAGCTATTATTGTTGATCTGATAAAAGTTGATTCCTGAACCGGCGCCAGGGGTTGCCGCCACGTAAGGTGTGATCCATCCGTAAACCCACGGAGCGCCGCCGCCTTTGATGGAAGCCATTGCTTTATGATCGAGGGTGCGATTGGCGTGAAGGTCGTTGATAGCAATTGCAGCCATGTTGGATTTCCAAAATGTCAGGGAAGAAATGCTTCGACCATTATTTACCTGCCGCCCGCATTTGGGAAGCAGATAAAGGTGTGGTCGGATAGTTAGCGATCAGGGTTCTGCGTGACATCGTGCTCGCGAGAATGGACTGAGGCGCGCGAATACGAGCGCCCCCCGTTATCGCGGCCATTGCTTTGCGATCAAGGTCCACGCTTTCCGGTAGATCTTTAATAGTGATCATGACTTGTTCCTCCGAGCGGTTGTGAAATTACGCTCTCTAAGCTGTGTGTTAATAAATCGGATTACTGCAATTTCCAGTGTAGTGCAGGTTCTATGAGGTAATGCGATGGAAGGCGCAGTGGCCTCCATCGCCGGGATTTAAAAGCTTGCTTGAGCGCTTGCCTTTTGCTTCGGGCTAACGTCCAAACGGAGCGGACCGAATCCCGCGCCGACAACGCCGACGTTGTTGAGGGCATTGACGTCGATGTTTTGCAGTTGAACGATGTTCTGGTTCACATCGACTTTGACATTGGCTGCTGGCCCTAACCCTTCCAGCCAGGAGCTTCCACCGCGAACGGCGGACATGCTCTTGCTGTCGAGCTCCCTGCTTTGAGGCAGGTCGTGAATCATGAGAGATGACATGGAAATTCTCCTTTGGTTCGATGAAAATCGGCGGAGGCCGACAAGGCCTCCGCCAAGGTCGTTGCTGGTTAGAAGTTGATCGTGTTATGTGCGTCTTGATCCGAGGTAACCGTGGAGCGAATTTTGGACTTGTCCAAAAACGCCACGTTGTTGCCGTTCTGGTTGACGACGTTTTGCGTTTGGCTGATCAACTGTGTGGCATCGAACGAGAGACCTTTGTATTTGTCATAGCTTGGTTCCGAGTACATGCCTTGCGACACGCCACCGTGTACGGCTGCCATTGCCTTGCGGTCCATTTCTTCGGTCAGGGAAAGATCTTTGATCATCAGTGCTTTCATTTCAGTTCTCCTAAAAGTAAATAAAGGGTTGGT
>DATLHW010000521.1:0-3054 GCA_035539675.1 Burkholderiales bacterium
GTCGAAGGCGTGCATTTTCACAGGCGTCTCGAATGCGCCCAGAGGAATGCCCAGCAGCTTGCCGCCGCCCAGCCGAATGTTGGCTTTGGTTTCTTCATCGACGCGCCAAGGAATCGTCGCGTTCAATTTCTCAAGCGCGA
This sequence comes from Burkholderiales bacterium, assembly GCA_035539675.1. GTDB lineage: Bacteria > Pseudomonadota > Gammaproteobacteria > Burkholderiales > DATLHW01 > DATLHW01. The sequence goes on from DATLHW010000521.1 coordinate 141, forward strand.
AGCGGCCGCGTGAATCGATCAAGGTCAGATCGTTCGAAACAAAATCGACTAGCTGAACGGCGTTTTGCGCATAGGCGACCTTGGCGCTTAACTTCCCACTCGCCGTCAATTGATCCAACGCCGTCTTTTCCAGGAAGGGTTTAAGCAATAGCGTATAAAGGCCATTCCCATCCAGGTTAACGGCGTCGCCAGAGAAAGCGCGAAGCCCTTCCTTCAAATTCCATTCCAGAGAGAACCGGCTATCGCCTACGCCCGCGAGCCGGAGATCGCCCTCCTCCACCGTCAACGCCTCGTCGGACAGAACGCCACGCGCTTGCAGACGATGCCCACCGGAAGGAACATAAACCGGAGACCAGAACACTTCGCCGCTCTCATAAGCGACATCGGCCTGCCAACGTAAAGCGGCTCCGAGACGATCGCCTTTTAACTTCAGCGATCCGCTCAGTTTTTCCGCCGCGTGCAATCCCGTCACATCCGAAAGCGCAAGATCGGACATGCGCAAATCCCCGTCGAGCCGGGAGATAGCAGCGCCGCGCCCGCTGGCCTTGATCTGGCCGGTCACGCTTCCCTTCGAAGGTCGCGGCTGGCTCTCGGGTATCAGCGATGCGAAATACTTTACCTGCCCGCCCTTGACGCTAACATCCGCCTGCCAATCACTTCCGGTTAAATTGCCCATGACGCGCCACTGCTCATCAGCCGATGGCGCAATGGACAAATCGAGACGCTTCTGTGCGAGAACGTAGGTAAAAGCGAGATCCGCGCTTGTCGCGCCAGCGGCCAACTTACCACGCGAACAGTGAATGGCGCCGCCAGAGAAATCGAAGGACGAGCAGGTAACTTTCAGGTTGTTGAATGACCGACCGGTAACGCTCAACTCACCAACAGCGATCTCGGCGGCCCCACCTGGAATGAGCGTCGCCGAAATGCGTTTAAGGCTTGCGGCGGGCGTGACAATGTCATCGATCGCCAGCGTCATCTCGCTGATGGGCGATGCTGGAAGGCTTAAAAGGAGCAGCCCGAATAAGGTCGCTTTGGCAACGTGGATCAAGCGCGATGGCCTCACCAAAATATCGGAGCTATTACTTCGTATCCATCGGGCAGCGGGCATCTCGACACTGCCCCGGAAAGAACCCCTCTCCCTTGAGGGGAGAGGGGTTGGGGAGAGGGTGATGGTTCAACTTGACACCGCGTTCACCCTCTCCCCGGCCCTCTCCCCTCAAGGGAGAGGGAGTGTTCGTGACCATACGCAGACTTGCGTAGACACCAATGACTTAAGAACAGCGAACAAACGACGTAACTTTTCACATAACCTCTACGCCGGAAAAACCCCGGTGGAAAGATACCGATCCCCCCTATCGCACACGATATGCACGATCACCGAATTCTTCACTTCCGCCGAAAGCTGCATAGCCGCAACCAATCCACCGCCCGATGAAATGCCAGCAAAGATGCCCTCTTCCTTCGCAAGTCGGCGAGTCATTTCCTCCGACTCCGGCTGGCTTACCTCAATAATGCGATCGACGCGCGAACGGTCGAATATTTTCGGCTGATAGGCTTCCGGCCATTTGCGTATACCGGGCACCTGTGAACCCTCTTTAGGATGCACGCCGATAATTTGAATGTTCGGGTTCTTCTCCTTAAAAAACCGCGAACAACCCATGATGGTTCCCGTCGTCCCCATCGTCGCGACGAAATGGGTGATTTTTCCTTCGGTGTCGCGCCAGATTTCCGGCCCCGTCCCCTCATAGTGGGCAAGCGGATTATCGGGATTGCCGAACTGGTCAAGGATGATGCCCTCCCCCGCATCGCGCATGCGCTCAGCGGTATCGCGGGCAAGCTCCATTCCGCCCGATTCCGGCGTAAGCACAAACCGCGCGCCAAACGCCGCCATGCTTTGGCGTCGCTCAATGGACAGATGCTCGGGCATCACCAGCACCATTTTGTATCCACGCATCGCGGCGCACATCGCCAGCGCGATGCCGGTATTGCCGCTGGTGGCCTCGATCAAGGTGTCTCCCGGCTTGATCTGGCCGCGCTTCTCCGCGCGCATGATCATTGAATAAGCGGGTCGATCCTTAACCGAACCAGCCGGATTATTGCCTTCCAGCTTGGCCAGCAAAACATTAGTGGTATCGCCTGGAATACGCTTCAGACGCACAAGCGGCGTATTGCCGACGAAATCATCCAGGATCTTGAACATGGGATTGCATCAGAAAGGATTAATTGAGATCGCGAATTATGGCACATCGCGCAAGGGGGGCGACGAGCGTCGAACGACGAACCTCACCTTTGCTCTGGCGGCAGCTTTCTGATCGAAGCCGAGAACGTCGCATGAGCCTCGACATCAACCGACCTGTGTTTCACAGTGGCGCTCGCTGGGTACTTGCCGAGAAAATCGTCACCCTTCCAGTTCCTGGCAGGACGAATCGGCCGGGGAGCAAAGCCGCCGGCGCAATTAGGACAGACGTTCCCCAAAACCCTCTCCACGCAGTCAGAGCAGAACGTGCACTCGAAAGAACAGATGCGGGCCTCGGTGGATGCGGGCGGAAGCGCCTTGTTGCAATGCTCACAGGTCGGACGAAGTTCTAGCATGGTCAGTCTCCCTATTTAAGACCATATCTTCTTATATATCCGATCAACAAGGAACGCGGACGGAATAACTTTCCGAGTTGGACAAGTCTGGTGCGATGGGATGCGTCCGCAGCACCGTGCTGAAGACGCGTTGCGAGCGGACCAAGGATGAGTCGAAGAACAGCGAATTACGGATTACTTCGGCGCCATTCCCTCATCACCCGCCGGCCGGCTCCACCGTTATCGCCACGCCTTCGCGATAGACGACGTCAACCCGATCGCCGGGCTTCAGCTGTTTTAGATAATCCTGCAACGCCTGGTTCTTCACCGCGACCGTGCGCGT
>DATLHW010000522.1:0-4528 GCA_035539675.1 Burkholderiales bacterium
CCTCAAATCCCACCCGCCCTCTTCGTCCAAGACGGAAAATCCACCTGCTCCACGACAACTTCGGGGCCGCCAACCGGCGTCTGCTGCTCCAAAATTCGATTCGCGCCAACAACCGTCGCATTCGCCGGAACGTCGCGAGTAACCACCGCATTAGCGCCGATCACTGCGCCGGCGCCGATTTTGATTCCGCCCAATACCTTAGCTCCCGCGCCGATATAAACATCATCACCGATCACTGGCGCGACGTTCTGCTCCAGGTCTTTTCCGCCGACGGTCACCTGCTGCATGATCGTGACCCGTTCGCCAATGACGGCTTTGGAATGAACCACGATCCCATATGGATGCGGCACACTTATGGAATGCGGTAGCTTGCAGTAAATATCGCTATTGAAAACAATCCGCACCATCCTGCTTAGCACAGGCAGGGGATGACGGCAGAAGAACAACAAAATACGCGCGCCGATAGGATCACTCACGGATGCCCCTCCCAATCGATGCGTCGTACGTTGCGCCAAACGATTCAGAATCGCAGCAGAGCCTTTCGACACCACTTGCGAAAGCGGTTGGGAAGCGTCCAACACCACCACGTTCTTCTCATTCTCGAAGAAATGTAGATAGGCCTCGCGTTGACGAGCGGATTCCTCTGGCGACACTTCGCGTTTTCGCGCTTGCAACACATCCGCAGGCGCATCCATGACGATCCATAGATCCGGCGGCGGGATGAGACGTCTGGCCAAACGGGCAAGCTGCATAGAACCGCCATAACGGTAGCGCAGGGGATCGACGAGCATGTCATGGTAGTAACGATCAAACAGAATCAACGTCGATCGCACGAGCAACGGCCGCACCTTCCAACCGTATCCAGCTGCGTAGTCCAGGGCGAAGTAGAAGATTTTCATCAGGGAGGCGAGTTGCCCTCGCGGCGCTTCTCCATGAGGGTTCGACACCGCCTTGGCGGTTCCACTGGAGCCCATCCGAGGACGCAGATGCATCACGCTGACGCGGCGGAATGCCGGCGCGGTCACTCGCCCGCAGGCTTCGATCACGCTGCTCTTGCCGCTGCCATCCGGTCCGACAAAAGCGACCACCAGTCCGCTGGGTTGCATGACACGGTTTACCTTGCGCCACGTTTCCGCTGCCCAGGCCTTAATTGAAAAAGGCAAATGCTTATGGATCGATAAGCGAAGCCACGGCAGCGTCTCTCGAACGACCTTCCAATTGTCAGCTTCGGCCGCGCGCGCCAGCACGCCGGCGCCAGCGCCAGCAATCCAGTAGCGCTGCACCTGCATTACCGCCCCAATGGGGTCCATACGCCACTGTGCGCTTAAGTGACTACCCTGATAATCGTCAAGACTTTGCTTATCTATTCGCTTCAACAGGTAATAGATAAATTCCATCGCGGGGGAAGCAACGAAAAACCCCTTTGGTCGGCCCTGATCATCCAAGGCCGCGACACGTCCCGCCAGCAGTTCCTCGGCATTGAGAAACAATCTGCCGCGCCGGTAGTAATCGCCGCAAATGTCCGGGATCAAGAAAGCGGGATTGCCATGCGCATCCAACCAGCTCAACACAAAATAACGCGCGTTGTGTTCGTGTTGCAGGCATTGAACCAACTTGATGTCATGCGTGGCGCAAAATCGAAGCATCTTTTCCGGCAGCGTCGGCAACGCCCGCTGGTCGATGACGATGTCGATATCGCTATTGATCTGGTGGGGAAACGTGCGGCTGTCTCCCACGACGCAATAGGCAATGCTCTGTTCGTCCAGGAAGCGGAATAATTCAAGCGCTAGTGTTGTGGCGTTTCTCATATTGAACGTGGGTTCCTAGTTCAATAACTGGTTGTACTGCGTCAACAATTCGGACGCGATGGTGTCCCAGTTGAGACGTTCGAGCACATAACGACGTCCCTGAAGTCCCATTTCGCGCCATTCGGCGCGGCGACGTATCAGGCTGCGCAAACCTTCCTCCACACCTTCCTCGGTCGGCTCCACCACGACGCCGCAGCCGCTCGCTTCGACATGCGGCGCGATGCCGGTGCTATCCGAAACCAATAGCACGCGTCCGGCCAACATCGCCTCCAGCGCCGACAAGCCAAAGCCTTCGTAGCGCGATGGCAAGCAAAGAATGTCGTGCTGGATCATTTGGAGAGGAGGCGGCTTAACGAATTCCGGCGGCAGGATTTGCACATTGCCGGTATTGAGCATGGCCCCGGCAAGCGATTCCAGATAGCCTTTCTCTCCTCGCCAATCCGGTCCCTGGATCACGAGCTTCGCCTGCGTGTTTTTCGTTAACGCCGCATACGCCTTCAGCAGAAGATCCAGCCCCTTCATGTAAACATCCAGTCGCCCCCAATAAAGTATTCGCACAGGACCTTGCGTTCGCCATTCCAACTGCGACTCGGGAACCACATCGGTAGGGGCATAGCCGTTTGGCGCTTCAAGGGCAAGCGTGTTGACGCCCAGCTTCTCGGACCACTTGGCTTGGCTCTTACCCAGATACTGGACCGCCTTGGCGCCTTTGAGTAAGCGCCGCTCCACCAAGTACCAATATGGCCATTTCAGATAGGCGTTCTTTTTGAACAGCCGTGGGTGATAAAAACCATGCGGCGCGACCACATAAGGGACTTTGTTCTCAACCAACACGCGAGAAACCGCAAACAATCCGGGATGAAACATTCCGTTCAACACCACCAGTCCACCCGACTTGAAATCCCGCACGTAGTCGCGCAAGCCAGGCGCCACGGAAAACGATCGGTACCTCGCCGAAGTCTGGAAGCACTGAATGCGATATCCGTGCTCGCTCTCGAACCGACTGTCCTGCTCGCCTTCGCACAGAATCGTCGGCCGCGCGCCATTGGCGACAAGCCCCATGGCCATGCCGTGCACCGCCTTGTTTGTGCCCACCTTGAGCGGTCCGCCTTTGGCTGGGAAGTGCTTTAGATAAAGTGCAATATTCATCATGCGCTAGCCGCCTTTGGATAATGTCGTTCTTGGGATAGGGCATGCAGGTAATCCTGCGTCTTCTTCCGCGTCTCGATGATAGTGGTCAATCGGGTCGTCGAAGGCGCTTGCTCCGCGCCGCCGATAACTCGAAACGCTTCGTTGGCGATGCGTGTTGGCGAATCCGACAAACCGAAACTGTGTTGATCCAAACCGACAGTCTCGAAGAAGCTTCGGATCTTGGGCGTTGCGGAAAATCCAATCACCGGGACTCTTTCCGCCAACGCGATAATGGCCGCATGTAGTCTCGCCGCCACGACAACGTCGCTCGCACGCATGATCCCCCGCAATTGCGCAAGGCTTTTACCAATGTGCAGTTCAGCGCCTAACGAGGCCAACCGACTGTGCACGCGAATAGCTGGGTCCACATCCTGCGCGGCGCCGGTGGTGAATAACGCAATGCCTCTGGCCGTTAGTGTTTGCGACAAGGCGGCTCGCACCATTTCAACCAACGCATCTTCATACTGATCCTGTAGCAAGCTGAATGGCGCAGGTACACAAGTAACGTTGATCGCCAATCCATACCGACGCTTCCAGGTAGGAATGGCGTGCAGCGATGGAACAGGCAACGCAAAGTCGCCGAACACGGGAACGTCTCTACCCAATAACCGGGATATGCGCTGCGCGCTTTCGTGATCCCGTGTGGCGATGAAGTCGCAACGAGAAACGAATCGTCGAATGATTTCCTCGCCGCGTCTGGACCATGATCCCTCGGCGCTACAGCCAAGACATAACAGCGGCTTGTTCAGCGTGTTGGCCGCCCATGTCAGCTCTACCAGCGACTGCGGAAAATGGAGGTTGCTATCCGTTAGAAGCGCGCCGCCGCCAACGGAGATGGCATCCACTTCGGCCAGCTGCGGCATGAGCCGTTTCATCAAAATCTGTTGCCGCATACCGCGCAACGTTCGCTTGGCGATGGGAATCAGTTGATCGCCAAACGGCGCCTTTCCCAAGCTGGCCACCGCGCGAGCGGGAGCACGCAACCCTTCGGCGGGCGCTGTCGAAGCCCTTAATGCGCCGCAATCAAACGATTTAACGCTCCACCCGAGGTCGCCATAAAAATCTTGCACACCCTCATGAATGGCGTGGTCGCCGATGTTGTTCTGGCTCCATTCGCCGAATACCGCGACAGTCGGTAATGAAGAGTTGTTTTGAGTTGTCATAAATGCCTCTACAACGTGTTATGAGCTATCGAAAGAACACCAACATGCATCAAGCGGCGGTAAACGACGTACGTTGCAATCAATAGAACGACGCCGATCACCATCCCGGATAACGGCACGCCAACGATTCCAAACGATGCGATTAGCGCAACGCCTACCGTCGCCAACAACACGACCGGTAGTAGATTGACGTAGAACAAGGATCGGGAAGAGCCAATGGAGAGCACAGCCACCTCCATGGGAAATCGGAAAAAGGCGATGATCTGGGCCACTGTCGCCAGCGCGAGAATGATCCCTAACCCTTGCCCTGAAAATTTATCGCCATAGACAAGTCCAAGGATTTGCTCGGGGAAGACGATCAAAACG
>DATLHW010000523.1:0-6272 GCA_035539675.1 Burkholderiales bacterium
GACCTACGCACAACTAGGAAACAACTGCGATGATCACTTATAAAGATCTACAGCGCGCCGCGCTGCCGACGTTGTTGATGCTGTGTTTTGCCGGGCCTGCTTGCGCTAAAGGACGATTGCTCGCCACTGGCGGCGTGACAGAAATCGAGGGCTCGGCTGGAGGAGGAATCTTACCCTGGGCGCTGATTGCCGGCTACGGGACGCGTGATGAAGTGGGCGCTACGGCGTTTTTCACTCACTTGGAAATCGATGATTTTCGCTTGCGGAGTGTCGGTGTGGCGGTGGGTTTGTTTGATCGAGTGGAGCTGTCTTATGCAAGGCAAAAATTCGATTTAGGGACGACGATTCCAGACAAATCGATCGAGCAGGATATTGTCGGCGTCAAGGTAAAGCTCATCGGCGACGCGATCTTTGATCAGAATCGGATGCTGCCGCAGATAGCGTTAGGCGCGCAATATAAAAGGAACCGAGATTTTGATGTTGCGCCGGCTCTGCTCGGCGCAAAGAAAGATTCCGGAACCGATGTGTATATTTCCGCGACCAAGCTATACCTTGCAGGGTTGTTTGGACGCAACTTGTTATTGAATGGAACAGTGCGCGCGACCAAGGCGAATCAGCTGGGTTTGCTTGGTTTTGGGGGCGATCTGAATGACAGCTATCGCGTTTACTTTGAAAGCTCCGCGGCGGTCTTCCTTACCGATAGTTTGGCGATCGGGGTCGAATACCGAACCAAACCGAACAACCTCAGCGCATTTCGAGAAGATAATTTCAAAGACGTATTTGTCGCCTACGTGCCGAATAAGCACGTCGCCTTTACAGCGGCTTACGCCGGACTCGGTCAGATCGCGGATAAACAGAGTCAGCGCGGCGTGTACTTGTCTATACAGGGAAGCTATTAAGGAGGGGAGCCATGCTCCCCCGAACCTCTGCTACGTCTCGGAAGGCGCCTTAATCCGTCACAGCGCCCTTACTTGCCGTCGACACCAGCTTCGCATACTTCGCCAACACCCCACGCGTATAACGCGGCGCCGGTTGTTTCCATGCCGCACGCCGCTTCGCCAACTCCTCATCGGATACATTCAACTGAATGAGCAGTTTGTGCGCATCGATCGTGATGGTGTCGCCTTCGTTGATAAGCGCAATTACGCCACCCACATAAGCTTCCGGCGCCACGTGCCCAACGACCATGCCCCAGGTTCCGCCGGAGAAACGACCGTCGGTAATAAATCCAACCGAATCGCCCAAGCCTTTGCCGATGATGGCGGAAGTCGGCGCCAACATTTCGCGCATGCCCGGTCCGCCTTGTGGACCTTCGTAACGAATCACGAGCACATCGCCCGGCTTGATCTTGTCGGCGAGAATGGCGTCCATCGCTTCCGGTTCGGAATTGAACACGCGAGCGGGGCCGGTAATGGCGGGATTCTTAAGACCCGTAATTTTCGCCACACATCCGTCAGGCGCGAGGTTTCCTTTAAGAATCGCCAAATGACCGGAGGAATAAAGCGGGTTATCCCATTTACGGATGACATCCTGATCATCGCGTGGAACGTCGGGAACGCTCGCCAGCTCTTCCGCCATCGTGCGCCCGGTAATCGTCATGCAGTCGCCATGTAACAGACCCTGTTTCAACAGCATCTTCAGCACCTGCGGCACGCCGCCGGCGCGATGTAAATCGACGGCGACGTATTTGCCGGAAGGTTTTAAATCGCACAGCACTGGAATGCGTTTCCGAACGCGTTCGAAGTCGTCAATGGTCCATTCGACTTCCGCCGCGTGCGCAATGGCAAGATAGTGAAGCACAGCGTTGGTGGAGCCGCCGACTGCCATGATCAGGGCTACCGCATTCTCGATGGATTCCCGGGTAATGATCTGACGAGGCAATATTTGCTTCTCGATGGCGTTGACCAGCACTTCGGCCGACTTCGCCGCGCTCTCCGCCTTTTCCGCATCTTCCGCCGCCATGGTGGAGGAGTAGAACAGGCTCATGCCCAACGCCTCGAAGCTGGAGGACATTGTGTTCGCCGTGTACATTCCGCCACAGGCGCCGGGGCCGGGGCAAGCGTGTCTTTCAACGCCGTCGAAGTCCTCTTTGTTCATCTTTCCCGCAGTGAAGGAGCCCACCGCTTCGAAGGGGCTGACAACCGTCAGATCCTGACCTTTGTAGTGGCCTGGCTTGATCGTGCCGCCGTAAACGAAAATCGATGGAATATTCATGCGCGAAATGGCGATCATCGCGCCTGGCATATTCTTGTCGCAGCCGCCGATGGTCAGCACGCCATCCATACACTGACTGCTCACCGCCGTTTCGATGGAATCGGCGATTACCTCCCGCGACACCAGCGAAAACTTCATGCCCTCCGTGCCCATGCTAATGCCGTCGGTAACCGTGATCACCCCGAACATTTGCGGCATTGCGCCGGCTTGTTTCGCGGCGGCTTCGGCGGCGTTGGCCAGCGGCTGAATGCCCGAGTTGCACGGGTTCATCGTGCTGTGGCCATTTGCTATACCGATAATAGGCTTGGAAAAGTCCGCATCCTTAAAACCGACTGCGCGCAGCATGGCGCGGTTAGGCGATCGGGCGACGCCCTCGGTGATGATGCGGGAGCGGATATTTTTTTGAGACATGAAAACTCCTGGAAACTTTAATGGAGAAATGGTGGTCAACGTTTTAGCCCATCGCCATGCCAACAGGCCCTTTTTCTCTTGAGGTACTCCCTCCCTCTTCAAGGGGAAAGGCCGGTATGGCGTGGGCTTTTTGCGGGTGTCGCCAAAGCTACTGCGCGGCGCAATTTCGACACCCGCTCTCAAGTAGAGTGGCATGAATACAGTAAAACGAACGGAAAGCGTCCGTAAGAGGGTTTCCAAGGACGTTTCCCTTATAATCCCGCGATTCTAACCTAAAGCCCGCCCCTTCCGAATGCCACTCGTTCATCCCGACTTCAATCCCATCGCCATTCAGCTGGGTCCTCTCGCCGTGCGTTGGTACGGTCTCATGTACCTTCTCGGCTTTGCGCTGTTGTGGTTTCTTGGGCGCTATCGCATCAAACATCAGCCTTGGGTTGGATTTACCGCCAAGGAGCTTGAGGACCTTATTTTCCATGGCGTGCTCGGCGTAATAATTGGCGGACGCTTGGGCTATGTGCTCTTTTATAAACTCGGTTATTACCTCGCCAATCCCTTGGAGATTTTCGCCATCTGGCAAGGCGGCATGTCCTTCCATGGCGGATTTCTCGGTGTGCTCGTGGCCATGTGGCTGTTCGCGCGCCGCTACAAAAAGGATTGGCTCGCGACCATGGATTTCCTGGCGCCGCTGGTTCCACCCGGACTAGCCGCCGGCCGCATGGGGAACTTTATCAATGGCGAATTGCCCGGACGCGCCACAGATGCGTCATGGGGAATGATATTCCCGCAAGTCGGCGACAACATCGCTCGCCATCCGTCACAGCTCTACCAATTCGCGATGGAAGGTTTGCTGCTGTTTGTGATTGTCTGGATTTATTCGCTCAAGCCCAGACCACGCGGCGCCGTCGCTGGCGCTTTTCTGTTGGGTTACGGCGTTTTCCGCTTCATCGCCGAATACTTCCGCGAGCCGGATAACTTTCTGGGGCTGCTCGCGTTGGGGTTCTCGATGGGGCAGTGGTTGTCGTTGCCGATGATCATTGGCGGAATCGCGTTAATCGTGTGGGCATATCGACAACAATCTGGGACTCGCGATTTCGAACAGATGAAGCCCGCGAGGCGCTAGCGGCATCAAAGACTTTGCGGCTAGAATATGCCGCCATGGGGACGTAGCTCAGCTGGGAGAGCGTCGCGTTCGCAATGCGAAGGTCGGGAGTTCGATCCTCCTCGTCTCCACCAAACTTCCAAAGCCAGAGTTCCTTCTGGCTTTTTTGTATCTCCCGAATCAGTCAAAAGGTTACCGCATGACCGCGCTGGAGCTTCTCGAACAGCTCAATAATATCGATGAGCACGAGCGTATCGAGGCCAAGCGGGCTACCGAAGCGGGCAAATCTTTGCTCGAAACGGTGTGTGCGTTTGCGAACGAACCGGGCCTTGGCGGCGGCTGGATTTTGCTTGGTGTTGTGCGGGAAGAAATGGCGCTCTCTCCCGCATACGAGGTGGAGGGCATATCGAACCCCGATAAGCTCGTATCCGAGGTCGCGACGCAGAGCCGGAACACATTCAACGTTCCGCTTCGGGTGGATGTCTCCACCGAACAAATCAATGGTAAGACGGTCATCGTTGTGTTTGTGCCGGAAGCACAGCCTCAGGACAAGCCGCTTTTCTTCAAGGCGCAGGGACTGCCGAAGGGCGCTCTTCGCCGGGTGGGCAGCACCGACCAGCGTTGTACTGATGATGATATGGCCGTGCTTTATCAGGGGCGACAGCAAGATACCTTTGATGCCGGCATCGTCACCGATGCCACGCTTGCTGATCTTTCGACCGACGCAATCGCCGACTATCGCCAGTCACGCGCCGAAGCTAACCCTGACGCCGAGGAATTGCGCTGGTCTGACCACGAACTGCTGCAAGCGTTGGGTTGTATCCGCCGGCCTGTGGAAACAAGAGCAAGCGAGGCGGATCAATGGAAGCCCACTGTGGCCGGCTTGATTCTTTTCGGTACTCCGCAAGCGCTACGCCGTTGCTTTCCCATGACGCGAGTCGATTACATTCGTGTGCCCGGACGTGAGTGGGTGCCTGATCCTGCTAATCGTTTCGACACCATTGAATTGCGCGATCCGTTGTTTCGTTTGATCCGTCGCGCTCAGGCTGCTGTTCTGGATGATTTGCCAAAAGGTTTTGGTTTGGAAGAGGGCGAATTACAGCGGCAGGACAAGCCGGTCATTCCTCTCCGTGTGATTCGTGAGGCTTTGGTTAATGCGCTGATGCATCGTAGCTATCGCAGCCATAGCCCAGTTCAGATTATTCGCTACGCCAATCGGTTGGAAATCCGCAATCCTGGGTTTTCGCTAAAGTCGCCAGAGCATTTGGGTGAACCGGGGTCTCAGCCCCGCAATCCGAAGATTGCTGCCGTATTGCATGAGACGCGATTTGCTGAAACCAAGGGCAGTGGAATTCGGGTGATGCGGGAAGCGATGGAGCAGGCGGGGCTTACGCCGCCGCTGATTGAGTCGGATCGTGGCAATGATATGTTCGTCGCGCGATATCTGTTCCACCATTTTCTAGGTACGGAAGATATTGCGTGGCTAACTCGTTTCAAGGACCTGCACTTATCCGACGACGATGCAAAGGCGTTGGTAATTGTTCGTGAAGCGGGAGCTATTGATAATGCCGCATACCGCGAACTCAACAGGGTGGATACGTTGGCTGCTAGCTTGGCGTTACGCCGCTTGCGGGATGCTGGACTACTTGCCCAGAAAGGGCGTGGGCCGGCTACTTACTACGTCCCGACCGATAAGTTGGGTGTTAAATCGGGCGACTTATCTAGCGAGTTAGACGCCTTATCCGGTAAGTTCGGTTTCCCGGATAGTCCTGTCCGCCATGCGTTGCTCAGCGCTTTGCCCAGCGGATTAATCGCCCGCATCGACGCATTTGGGCAGCGGAAGCCACCGGAAGAGGGGCGTTCGATTATTCACGAACTATGCAAAATCCGCCCATGGCGGGCGGAGGAACTTGCCCTCCTTCTTAGACGAAGCATCAAGCATGTGCGTAGCGAGTATCTGCGCCCGATGCTGAAGGCTGGGCAAATTGTTATGAATAACCCCGAGGAGCCGAATGATCCCCAACAGGCGTATCGGGTGATGGATACCTCGGATTAGTAAGATGGGGCAGTACGCTTTCGAGTCACGCGATTTTTTAGGAGGCCGTTCCTCTAACGCGGCTCATAGTCTGCAGCAGGAAGTTTCACCAACTGTGTTTATTTACTGTAACACTCTAAGTGAGAGGCGGTGCTTTCTGGGTAATACCAGAGTCCATCCTTCGACGACTGTGCCAATTGAAGCAATTGAATGTATTCGCGAGAGGAGTCAATGGGCGTATCTGTGAACCTATAAAATGTCTGTCCCTCGACTATTGAGCAAAAGCGGCAGGGTATATTCGTAAATAACTGATCTTACGCAGCCGGGCGTCTGCTAGGCTAAGGAGATGAAAAAAGCAGACATGGAATTGTTCACGGACTATTTGTTGAGCACGTTTGGCGCGACGACGGCGACGGGGCTCTCGGCGATGGTTGAAGGCGAGGTCAGCCATGACCGGATCACACGGCTGTTATCGCAGGAAGAGTACACATCGAAGGACTTATGGCGGCAGGT
>DATLHW010000524.1:0-3700 GCA_035539675.1 Burkholderiales bacterium
CCGCAAGTAATGACCGTCGCGTAGTCAGCTGAGGGTAACGCCACGCAGCCCTTGTTGTTCTTATTGATTTCAATGCACGTTTTCCCAGCTTAAGAAATGAGTCCCCCTCCCTAGGAGGGTGTCGAAAAAGGTACTGCGCTACCCGATTTCGAGCCTGCGATGCTCAATGTACTACTCGTACCCTTGCCGGGCGCGTTTGCGCTTGCACGCGCAAACCGTTCCGCAGGCGGGGAGCATGCTCCCCGAAACCCCTGCTACACCCTGCGCTTCTCGGCTCGAACTCGGGCCGCTCGCTACTCTTTTGCGACACCCTCTCCAGGGGAGAGGGACTACAGGGAATTTCCCGTTCGTGCGCGGCGCTTCCCCCCTCTTTAATTCAGGATCGATATGCCGACCTTCGCGCAGAATCTCCAAGATTTGACGGGCGTAGATGGAAAATTGGAGTTACTACCATCTCGAACGTTAACCGCTGAACTCTTCCAAGGCAGTTCCGTATATAGCGCGTCCGGCGCTGAAATTGGCGAGATAGAAGACATCGTCATTGACCTTCGCACTGGCTGCATCACTCATGTTTTTGTGTCCCGAGGCGAGTGGCTGGAGGACGCGGCAATCCCGATTGCTTGGCAAGACTTGCAATTCGACGCGACTGGCGCTTGCACTCTCATCAGGCCGATAGATGAATGGCATGAATGATGCTCGTCTCATTTCAACGGATCAAAGAGAGCGCATGCATTCTCGGCGATTCGTGAATCTTTGTTTCTGCTTTTGGTAAGAATGAGGAGTTTGAACATGAACGCGAGAAATTTCGCCCTGGCGGCGGGCGTCATCTATATCGTGGTTGGGATACTAGGCTTCATTCCCGGTGTAGTGAGGGAGCCTAGTCTTAACGCGCCTGAAGTGCAGGTGACGGCGAACTATGGGTATCTGTTCGGTTTATTTCCCGTCAACATCCTGCACACTCTTTTCCATCTTGCGATTGGCGTATGGGGTGTGATCGCGGCAAGGCGTCCTCATGCGGCGCGTAGATATGCGCAAAGCATCGCGATTATTTATGCCGTTTTAACTGTATTCGGGCTGATACCCGGCTTGAATACGCTGTTTGGTCTGCTTCCCTTACACGGCCATGACGTATGGCTCCATGGGCTGACCGCTATCGCCGCGGCGTATTTCGGCTTCAGGAAGACATCAGAAGACTATATCGACGCGGGAGCCGTGGCGAAATAGGGTGGTATGGGTGCGCGTTTCAAGGACTCCCCGTATTGCCGCGGGAGTTTGCGAGGCGCTTATGCTAACGATTGGAAAGGACTCAAAAGATGGATCGCATCAAACACACTGAGCCGAACGGTAAACCCGCTGGGCTGAAAACACTCCTGTTGACGACATTGCTTGCCGGTATGCTCGGCGCGGCGTTAACGGCGTGCCAGAGGAATGCAAATGAAGGCGCTCCTGGATCCGCACCCGCGCCAACCACATCGCCGTCGGATAGCGGAGCCTCCCCTTCGTCCCCACCGCCGTCCACCACACCTGGATCTGGAGGGGATGCGACGAGCGGCGGGGGATCTCCCGCCGCGCCGGGAACAACGCCAGGTGGAACGGAGCAGGATTCGAAGCGGCCGTAAACCACGTAGCGGAGATTGGGGGGGAAGCCCCTGCGATCTCCGCCGGCGACACCGATGTCACGATAGAAATAATCCAGCGGCTCGAGCGGCTTGAATACGCTCCTTCGCTATTGCTCGCAAGCACATCGCTATAGTTCCGGCGAATGCCTCGTCGTACCATGGATTGGCGCCGCTAACGCCAACGACGATTCCTTCCAGCGCGACACTTCCCCAAAGCACCGTGTCGCCTGATTGAAGCAAGTACGGATGTAGTTCCTGTGTCTGGTGGCTGTCTTCATTCATTCGCCAAGATACCTTCGCCTTTGCGCGAGCAAAGGTGGCGTAGTCGGCGTCCCAATTGGTTTTATCTCCGATCGAATATTCAAAAAGTATCGCTTCTTCGAATGCGCATGAGGCAGGCTTGAGGCCTGGATTCATAATCACGATGTACAGAAATCCGCTTTCGCCGACGCGAGGCAGTTTCATCGCCTCAAGAATCATGGGTAGCGCCAAGTTCACCGCCGATTCCGCGCTGCTTCTGTCGATAAGGTAACTGCCGGTTGACTTCACATGTCCTCCATTTGTATCAAACGATGATCAAGCTGCAAACCGCTCCAGGGTTACCGATATTTTGTGAGCTATGGCGTCACGCGCATCGTCAATGGCTCTTCAGTTACCCGATTGATATGTAGGAGCGAGCTTGCTGGCGATCGGCGGTCGGTCGAGAGCACGCTCGCTCCTACAGATAAAAAGACATTCGAAGTCTTTCTACGACGACGCCATCCTCGGATAGGATCGTCCGGCGACGAACACAAACGCATCATTCCAATCGCGGACAAAACGCTCGATATGGAATCGTTCACATGCGCGACGCTTCGCCGCCGCGCCCAATCGCCGCGCCTCGGCTGGATGCGCAATCAATTCCTGCATGTGCAAGACGAGCTTGTCGACATCGGTATCCACATAGCCCGCGACGCCGTTCTCGACGACGGTCGGCATTTCAGTGGTCGCAAGTCCAATAATCGGCATGCCAACCATCATTGCCTCGATAACGGCAAGGCCCAGGCTGGTGTAGCGAATGGGATTGAAGAAATATCGGTAACGACTGATGAATGCGGGCAGTTCCTCATGACGCACCTCCCCCAAGCCACTTAATTTCTCGGAGCCCATTCCCACCAAGTCGAGCGGCGCCCGGCTTCTCGTCTGCTGATAGATATCCATGCCAAGCCGGCGACCGCGACGGGCCAGATGATTGACGACGACGATGCCGCGCTCCAGTTCGCCGTTATAACCAACGTTTCTTGGCGCAATAACGCCGTGTTCAATGACGCGCGTAGGAGATCGTCGGCTATCCCACATCAATCGATTGAATTGCGTGACATGGACAAGGAGCACATTGGGATCATCGACGGGATGAGGCGTATCGGTCGGCGAGCCTCGCGGCGGATCGTGCTCAAGATAAATTCGCGGCAGACGACGTTGGACGTCGGAGAGATATTGGTATTGATCGTGGAGATATTGCGCGTCGTCTTGAAACAGAATGCAATCGAGGGGCTGGCGTTTGGCGTCCTCCACAGGGAGGTCATGCACATTAGCGCCCCATGGAAAGTGGCCATGCCGTCCCGCATAGCCAGGAGAGCGATCATGTTTGGATAAGACATAAAACTCGTGGGGCGCCTGCGTCAGGTAATAAAGATAACTGCCGTGGGTGTGCCAGGTAAGAATGCGCATAGGTTCTTCGATGAACTGATAATGACGTAGGAGCGAGCTTGCTCGCGAATGACGGTTGCATCGCGAGCAAGCTCGCTCCTACGCAGCGTGGCTGTGCAACGGCCGCGTTGGCCATTGTGCATCTTCATAAGAACCCCACGCGAAACTTGATGGCTCCCGCAAGACGCCAAAACAGCGCCACGGGCGGAATGAGCGCCGACGTAATAATCATTTCCAACACATGAGGGAGCGCCTTCGAGGTATGTCTTAGTCGGTGTATAGCGACGCGTCCGGTAAGGCTGAACCATAGCGCGCCTGCGCCCGCTGCGAGCGCCGGATCATCGATCATCAGGCCGATCAGACAGGTAAGCAGGGCGATGAAAGCGACGTAA
>DATLHW010000525.1:0-5044 GCA_035539675.1 Burkholderiales bacterium
AAATCCATTAATGCATTGATTTTTTTAATAAAAAAATGCAAAGCAGAAAAATGAAAGCAACAATGCAATTTGTGGAGAGTGATCCTCCTGCAAAATTGCAAGGTAAGGGGGAGCGAGGACGCTGCGCTGGCGCCCCCGCCAAAGTCAATATCACGAACTACTGAATGAAGAATTGTATCTGCACAGCATTACTCCTCAAACGCGCCACGATCGACGATAACCACGCCATCCCCATCGCCATCGCGTGGGCGCGTCACGCCATCCGCATCGATGGCTGCCGAATGGCTTTCGTCTCCCGAATCGATTGCGGGAGAGCCTGACGCCAAGTGGAAATTCTCGTCGAGAGGATCAACCAGCACGGGCGCCGACTGCAAGGTATGCGCGCCCCACCCCTGCGGATTGCCGGCCTGGTATTCCGCTACTGTCCCTTCGATGCCGCTCCAGGCGACAACGGCCGTATGCGTCGGCGCCCACAAGAGGTTGTAGTCCTCTTCCGTCGTCGAGTAGTTCGCTTCCCAGTCCGGGACATCGTTGCGGAAATTGAGAGCCAGCCTTCCCGCGCTGGGTAAGAGGATATTGTTGTGTATCGCTTGCCGCGCGCCGAGAATCGATACCTCTCCAAAGAAACCTTCCAAACGTCGGCCATTGGACCAGCAGGTGTTGTGGCGAATGACCGCGCCATCGCTATGAAAAATCGCGATGCACGAACCATCGTTATCCCATATCACGTTGTTCTCGATGAGCGCGCCGCCAGCGCCTTCGCAAAAGTCCATGATGATCCCGTGGCCTTCGGTTTGATTGGGATCCGTGTCCCGATTCGACCAGATGCGATTGCCGCGAATGACGTTTTCCGATCTGCATTCGAACAGATCGACCGCGCTTGTGAATCCACCAAGCGGGTTCTCGTGAATACTGCTCGCTTCCAATAGCAAGTTAGCCGTATTGCTCAATTCCACGGAACCGCTTTGAGAACCGGTGATATCCAGATTCCTAAGAACAATATTCTCGCTGTCTCTGACGACAACGCCGTTTCGGGGCGCGTTATGAATCTGGAATCCGGAGACCTCGATATAACTCGGCGTAACGTCCCTACCCGCAATCGGCGCGATGCGAACGCCATTCATCGCATCACCCGTCGGGATAACGCGCACGGTTTCGCCTTCCACCGCCTGATAGCGAATCCATGCGTTGAGATCTCCGGTTACGACGACTTGTAGAACAGAGTTGCTGAACGGTTGGTTCTCGCAGACATCGCAGGTTTGCACTTGCGTGTAATCGCCGCCGCGGACACGCACGGTGTCGCCAGGCATTACTTGCGAACCAGCGGGACCAAGATTGCACCACGGCGTCTCGCTGGTGACTTCGTCACGCGTTCTTGAATCGGAACAGGGACCGCCAACCGAGTTGATGTCCACCCATAAGATTCGGCCGGTGGGTTGGAACGCCCCCGTGTTTTCATCCCAAAGGGCATAGCTGGTTGTTCGTGCAACCGCGCTGCCTAGGCAGACGGCGCCCGCCGTCGCGAGACCGGCGACAAGTAAAGGGCCCCGCTTAAATATTCTCGACCCAACACGAGCCGCCGCATGGAAAATCGAAATCGCCATCATTTTCTCCGCATTGCTCAAAACGAAAGCTAACTCGCCAAGAGCCAGACGAGCAGCCCGGGATCGAATCGAAGCGCGGAGACGTGCGATTAACACGTTGGACATCACATCAGGATGCGCCGCGGGTTAATTCATAAACGCTCCCGCGGATCGACTCCTCATATTTAAACGTAGCACAGCATTTACGAAAGCGAATCCGCTGAATCAGGACGCGTCGCCGCGTTCAACGGCGCGCGTAGTAACTTCTTTATCCTATTTCACGTTAGAAACGACCGGCGAAAGTTTCGCTATGCCGGGACATTTACATCGCACTTAAGAGCCTATCCCGATAGGCTCTAAGCGAATCACCATCCGGGAACATTATTAACCGGCGGGGTTTCCGACATGCCGGCGCCGCTGACCCCATAAACTACCGCCAACGCAATGAGCAGAGCCGCAACCAGAGCCCCGAGGCGGCCCTTGGAAGACTCCGCGTCAGACCGAACCTCCTTCCAGCCTGTCAGCATGGGTTTGACCAGATCGTCCTTTTTAACTCGCACATAAAAAAATAGGCTCTTTATGGATTTCAGGGGGCTTGATCCCTGTTAACGCAATTCATATTGTAGGAGCGAGCTTGCTCGCGATTGCGTCCGTGGCCACGCTGATAATCGCGAGCAAGCTCGCTCCTACAGGGGACCGATAAGACCCCGAAACACATAAAGAGCGAAAAAATAATGTGGGCAGTACATCGGAACGGCGCCTGAACGCCAGCAATACGTCCCGCCGGATTACACAAACCAACGCCCTCAACATGACGCGGTCTGGCTCAAATCGAGAAAATGTAAACGCTCTGGTTTTAATGTCAGTTCTTGGTGCGTCGTCTAGACGACAATGCCGCCTTGCGCCAAGTGTTGATTCAGAACGCCGCATAAGGCGCCGATGGCGTCTTGATCCAAACCGGTGAATGGTTCGTCCAAAATCACGAGTTTTGGTACGGGGTGAATGCAAAGGCGGGCTAACGCGACTCGCTTGCGTTGACCTTGCGAAAGCGTGCGCGTCAACGAATTCGCCGCACGCATTAAGCCGACTTGATTCAACGCATAATGCGCGTATTCCCTATTACATTTTCTCCCTGAAAGCTTGGAGCCGATCAGCACGTTCTCCCACGCCGTCAAATCATCCTTCACACTGCTTGCGTGGCTGAAATAAATCAGGTCTTGATAAAACTCCTCACGTAGGTTTTGTATGTCGCGGCCGCCCCAACGCACTTCGCCGATCACCGGCGCCGTTAATCCGCACAGCAGCCGTAATAGACTTGTTTTTCCACTGCCATTGGCGCCCGCCAACCACAACGCCTCACCCGCTTTAATCTCAAAATTGATATCGCAAAACAATTGCCGATCGCCACGGGCGCATGCAAGTCGATAGGCCTGTAGGCTCGTTTCGTTCATTTTTTACACCAACTCGTAAAGTCGGTCGTTCTGCAATTGGAGTACGCAAAGTAACAAAAAAAATCTGCTTCCGGAACGAAGCTTAGCTCATAAGCTTATGCGAACCGGACGAAAGAATTCGATCGTCCGCACACCTGTTTTTTTGCGGCGGAAAAAGAGTGAAGGCAAAGATCTGGGAGGGAATTATCCCTATATGGTCGATCAATTCGTTTCTGAAAGTGTTACGCACGTCTGGACCACACCCATTCTGTTGGGGAGCAGCTCCACCTCGGTTTAAGCCAAACTGCGTCATTTTTCCTACCAGCTAAAAAGCCAATTATTTAGCCCCGCCCACCGCGGCGGCATTTTTCGCCATAGTTCAGCCAACTAGGAAATCAAACAAAATGCGCCAAATCCATTAAACTTATTCTGAAATCCCAACAGCGCCTAAGAATAAGCAACGTACGGAATGCATGAAAGGTTTTCTTTATGCCCAAAGGTGGGGATCCTATAGAGGACAATTCGCCGTTACCGATTGATATCGATGCGCTGTTGAAAGACGTCACAGCCTATCGGAACGAGCTAATAACGTTACTGGAAGACAATCAGCATCCTGAGACAATAACGCCGAAAGAACGTTATACCCGCTGTATTCTTGCAATGGAGGAGGCTCGATGCCTGGAAAATGATAGACCGCCTCTGAATGCCCGCTTTTTCGAAGATACAGACGATTTTCTCCGTTATTTGCAGTACCTCCAAACCCATGCCTCCGAACTTCCACCTCAACCGCCCGTATGGCGCGCTCTTGTTCGTCGAAACGCTCCCAGAAGACACACATTAGCTTACGAAGTAAGACTAAATGATCAGGGAAAGTTTGACGTCGTCATGTTTGAGCCCGCCACTGAACGACTTGCCAACTTTGCACTCGCCGAAGACTTTGAGGCTAACAAACGTAACTTCCCAGATGCAGTTCATAACATAGCGGCAGTCGCGTTCAAGGCGCAAACAGCCGGTTTCGGTTGTCCGTCGCACGGCATTAACAGCATCCTGAAAATTTCCAGATCGGATGCGGTTGGGGATTTGTTCGGTGAACTATCAAGCCCGGAGCAAATGCCCCCCAGATTGATCACGGACTCTTACGGCAATTTGCTGGATTACACTTTTTATGTGCATGGCCAATCGCAAGGTCAAATAGAGGGAGTTCTCGATAATCCAAAATATGAGTATCTGGAAACACACATTATCAATAAACAGGAGGAAACACTCCGCATAAAGCACAACAACAGTCGGGTTACTCAAGAGGTTAGGGAAATCGATGGAACAGTGATTGGGTTCAGAACATTCGGCAACTCAATTGATAAAAAACGCGTGAAGTCGCTAACCCGGTTAATCGAATATCTGGAGGACTTGAAAAGAAAGCACCCGGAAGACGCCGGGGAAATCTTCGCCAATCAGCTTGCCCAGGTGAATATATCTCGTCCGCGTGGCTGGGATCTGGAGTTAACCACTGCACGTAGCGCGGTCACCGATGCGAAGAATTGGAAGACGTCTTCGAAGAATATGTCTTGGAACACGTCTACCGACAGGGTGTGGGAGGCCGAGCATCCCTGTTGGCGTCTTCCTTCCAAGCAGCGTGCGCAAGCAATTGTCGAAATGCTCGAGGCGATGCCGTCATGGAAAGGATGCGCGACCATACGTATCAAACTTCTAAAGCAAATAACTCAACAGGTGCAGTCTCTAGAACCTGAACAGAAAGATAATGCGTTAAAAAGCGTCCCCGATTTAATTCGACTGTTATCCCCCGATGTACATGAGGATCAAGAACTCGACCATTTGCTAACGCTACATCGGGAATGGATGCGCGGCGTTAACGTATCCGAACACGTTAGCAACCTCCAAAGCTTGCAGGAGACATTGACCACGCTACCATTCGGCGATGCGGCGGAAATAAACGCCATAAGCCTACCTGATGGCCCCGAAACTCAAGAATCCTTTTATAGCTCGGTGC
The DNA here is from genome assembly GCA_035539675.1 of Burkholderiales bacterium. Lineage (GTDB taxonomy): Bacteria > Pseudomonadota > Gammaproteobacteria > Burkholderiales > DATLHW01 > DATLHW01. The sequence continues at coordinate 5,022 of DATLHW010000525.1, forward strand.
GCAGCGTATTGCGGCGCCCAATG
>DATLHW010000526.1:0-7719 GCA_035539675.1 Burkholderiales bacterium
GTTCCAAATGCCCAACTGACGGAACATGCCTTCCATGCCAAAGGTGCGGGACTCGTCGGGGACGATGGGCACGATGTGTTTGCCAATCTGCTTGTCCCGTACAAGCACCTGGAGAATCTGCACGAACGCCATGGTCGTGGAAATTTCCCGCTCCTCGGTGCTTTTCAGGAATCGCTCGAACGCCGATAACTGCGGTATCGGCAAGGGAGCCACTTTACCAATCCGCTTGGGTAAATAGCCGCCTAACTCCATCCGGCGCGCGCGCATGTATTCGAGCTCGGGGGAGCCTTCGGCGAACTTGACGTAAGGAACCTTTTCGATTTCCTCGTCCTTGATCGGCAGATGGAAACGATCACGGAAGCGTTTTAGCGATTCCGTCGGCATTTTCTTTTGCTGATGGGTGATGTTTTGCGCTTCGCCCGCTTCGCCCATGCCGTAACCCTTGATGGTCTTGGCGAGGATTACTGTGGGCTGACCCTTGTGATTCACTGCAGCATGGTAAGCAGCGTAAATCTTGTGGGGATCGTGGCCACCGCGATTCAGGTTCCAAATGTCGTCGTCCGACCAGTCGGAGACGAGGGCTTTCAGCTCTGGCGTATTGAAGAAATGCTCGCGTACATAAGCGCCATTCTTCGACTTGAAGTTCTGGTACTCCCCATCGACGCATTCCATCATGCGCTTCATCAGGATGCCTTTTTTGTCGCGGACAAGCAGGGCGTCCCAATGCGTTCCCCAGACGACCTTGATGACGTTCCATCCCGACCCGCGGAATTCGCCTTCCAACTCCTGGATAATTTTGCCATTGCCGCGTACAGGACCATCGAGACGCTGCAAGTTGCAATTGATAACAAAGATCAGGTTGTCGAGCTTTTCGCGCCCGGCCATGCCGATTGCGCCCAGGGATTCGGGCTCGTCGGTCTCGCCGTCGCCCAGGAAGGCCCAGACTTTACGATTTTCGGTTTTTGCGAATCCACGGTCCTGCATGTACTTCATGAAGCGAGCTTGATAGATCGCCATGATTGGCCCAAGGCCCATGGATACCGTGGGGAATTGCCAGAAGTCCGGCATCAGCCAAGGATGCGGATAGGAAGAAATCCCTTCGCCATCTACTTCCTGGCGATAATTATCCAATTGCGCATCGCTCAATCTCCCCAGGAGAAAGGCGCGGGAGTAAACGCCTGGCGAGGAGTGACCTTGTACAAAAATCAGGTCGCCGCCGTGTTGTTCCGAGGGAGCGTGCCAGAAGTGGTTGTAGCCTACGTCATAGAGCGTCGCTGCGGAGGCGAAGCTGGCGATATGACCGCCTACGTTCGTATCCTTGTTGGCGCGCAACACCATCGCCAGCGCATTCCATCGTGTGTATGAACGAATCGTATGTTCAATAGCCTGATCGCCCGGAATCCGCGCTTGTTGCTCGACGGGGATCGTATTGATGTAATGGGTAGTCGCGGAAAACGGCGCGCTGACGCCTCGTAGTCGTGCGGTTTCAATTAGCTGATCGAGTAGAAATTGGGCTCGTTCCGGTCCTTCCTGTCGGAGGACGCCATCAAGGGCCTCGAGCCATTCTTTCGTTTCTTGTGGATCGTAATCATCAGAGGGGGGAATCCTGTCAGGCAGTGCATTCATGCTGTTCACTCTTCGGGTTAAGAGGTCGTGAATTAATTTGCCGCTCGGCCCGATCTTAGAACCAGTTCGAGATCTTACTGCGCAGGCCGATTTTGAGGCTCCGGTGCTCTGCGTACCGTTTGTACGCGTCCGCTCCTCGCCCCAAACTCGGCCCGCTCGCTACAGATCTCGAACAGGTTCTTAGGCCGCTCGTCAAGATATGTTCATAACCTCTGAGGTTTGTCGCGGGACATGCTTCCGTGAGCATTGCCGCTATTAAACTCCATTCCACTTGCCGGGGGAAGTTTCAAACGTTTGTATAAAGGCGTATTTTTCGAGAGCGACAAGCCATCACAAGGCCGAACAAATTCGCCGCCCCATGATATGCTTATGCCTGTATTACCGGCCGGGGCTTTTTCGCAGGGCGCCTGGTAAACGCGCCCCCTTTACACGAGACACGAGCGTAGATCGAGGAAGGTAGAGGAGAGTGGATCTAAGCACAATGTTGCTAATGGAAGCCGTGAGCGATCCCGGAAAGGTTCGGCCGCTCAACGAAGACTGCATATCCACCCGACCACCGCGCGGCATCGTGGTGTTGGCCGATGGAATGGGCGGCTACAATGCGGGCGAAGTCGCCAGCGCACTCGCCGCCGCCCTGATTACTCGCGGTCTTGAATCGTCTTGGCCACAGCTTGCGGTCAATTGTTCTCGTGAAGAGAGCAAACTCAAAGCCGAAAAATTATTCCGCGACGAAATTCAGTTCGCCAATGAATCGATCTTCCGCAAGGCCCTGCAAGATCCCAATTGCAGCGGCATGGGCACCACGTTAGTTTCAGCCCTATTTCATGACAACTTTATTGCTGTTGCTCATATAGGCGATTCTCGCATGTATCGGCTTCGCAACGGAGAGCTTTCCCAAATAACCAAGGATCACTCGCTTCTTCAGGAACAACTGGACGCCGGATTGATTTCCGTCGAGGAAGCGAGAGTCTCCAACAACAAGAACTACGTGACGCGAGCGCTTGGAGTAGATCCCATAGCCGAGCCTGACGTGAACTGTTACGAGGCGCTGCCAGCGGATATTTATTTGTTTTGTTCAGATGGATTGAACGATCTGATAACCGATGAAGAAATTCGCTTGACGCTTACTGCGTGGTCCGGACAGCCGGCCATCGCGGCTAGCCAGTTGGTGCAGGCCGCAAATGATAGCGGCGGACGTGACAATATTTCTGTGGTTGTTGTGAAGGTGCTACGTGACTATGGGGTTGCCCAAGGTCGCGTGAAATCGTGAAAATATAGACGTGTGCTCCGACTTTCCGCTATGTCTTCTTGGATGAATGCATTTTTAAGCTCGATTTCGGGCGCTTCGTTACAAGTTATATATTCATTGCGCATGAAATATGCGCCAAGACTAATCGAATTGGACAATTAGATAATGGCGAAGCTGGTTCTATCCATGGATGGAGTGGTAATTCATGAATATCTACTGAATAAGGAGCGTACAACGCTTGGGCGGAAGATAACCAATGATGTTCAGGTCGACAATTTGGCCGTTAGTGGTGAGCACGCAGTCATTTTTACCCTGCTTAACGATTCCTTCATAGAAGATCTGAATAGTACTAACGGCACCTTTGTAAACGGGAAGCCTGTACGCCGTCACTTGCTTCAACATGGTGACATCATTGAGTTGGGTAAGCACAAACTGAAATACGTAAACGATGGTAAGAGCGAGTTTGTCGCGGATTATGAACGGACGATGTCTCTTCGCAGTTCCATGACAAGACCGCCTTTCGATCAAAGTTCGCCGCCCCTGGATATTGATGAGGTGCGCCGGTCCGCGATCGTGCCCCCGACAACGGCTGTGTCGGGAGAAATTCCGATATCTGTACCGTCGCTCGCAAATGACGCCAATGCTTCAAACGGCTTGCCGCTTGGGGTTATTCAAGTGCTTAACGGCGCTGCCGCCGGTCGCAATTTGGATTTATCCAAAGACCTTACGACCATCGGCAAATCAGGTGGTGATGTGGCGGTCGTTACTAGGCGGCCAAGCGGATATTTCATCACGCCCGTTGAAGGCAAGCCTCCTTTGCTAAACGGCCAAGCGCTATCCACTCAAGCGCATCCGCTTCAAGATCACGACATTATTGAGATGTCTGGTGTGAAGCTCGAGTTTTACCTGAAGACGTGATTATTTCTCGAAATTTGCACTGTGGTTTTTCAGGAGCCTTCCATAAATCTACTGCGCATGCCCGCCTAGAGCGGACTTTTTGTTGTTTGGCTTAAACTCGTAACAATACTTGGTATATGCGCTCGCATACCTCCTGCCATTCATCCGAAACTCACTTGAACGCCTCTCGTCAAAATTATTAAGCACTTAACAGTATGCCTATAACGGGCTTACGATAATGTTCCAGTTGCAAAAAATGTGGTTCGTATTCATGACGCGCTTTACTGACTGCTCTTGACTGAAAAAAGACCATGAGGCTAAAGATTCTAGGTTGTAGCGGCGGAATTAGCGGCAGTCTGCGAACGACTTCCATGCTGCTGGATGAAGACGTGCTGATTGATGCCGGTACGGGCGTTGGGGATCTTTCTTTCGAAGCCATGACCAAGATTGATCACGTTTTCCTCACCCATTCTCATCTCGATCACATCTGTAGCATCCCTTTTGTCGTTGATACTGTTGGGCAGAAACGCGATCGCCCGCTTACGGTTCATGCCATAAAACCCACTTTGGATGCGTTGCGCCAGCATGTTTTCAATAACCGTATTTGGCCAGACTTTTCCGTATTGCCAAGCACGAGCGCTCCTTTCATTCGCTACCACGAAGTGCAGCTTGGCGAAACTATTGAAGTGACGAGCAAGAAAATTACGGTTCTACCGGCCAATCATGTCGTCCCTGCTGTCGGCTATTGTTTGGACAGCGGTCTTGGCAGCCTCGTTTTTACAGGCGACACCACGGTTAATGATGCGTTATGGGACGTAGTTAATAAGATAACCAATCTCCGCTACCTGATTATAGAAACTGCTTTTTGCGAGCAGGAGTTGAAGCTTGCGATCGCCTCTAAACATCTCTGTCCTAGCTTACTGGCCACAGAACTAGGAAAACTTGAACGTACTGCGGAAATTTATATCACTCATCTGAAGCCTGGAGAGATGGAGCAGACCATGCAGGAAATCGATCGTATGGTCCATGCATATCGACCTCGAATGCTGATGCAGGGGCAGGAATTCGAGTTCTAACAATTTGGACAATGTGTCCATAACTGACGCCAAGGTGTAAATATCATGCTGACATCATCGACTGAGAGCGGGAATTGTGAACATGACATGGCAATCGACATGCATGACGTGGAAATCAACGATGTAGGTCGTAAACTGATTTTCCTCAAAAAACTGCAAGCCATTACGCAACGAATTCTTTCCGCGAGCAATGTCGAAGAGGTCATCAGCAAAATTTCCGAGGACATCTGTGATGTTTTTGAGGCCGAGCGGTTCACAATCTACACACTTGCTGAAGACGGCTCGGCGATTGTTTCCAAGTTAAAAACTGGTTTGCAAGGATTTCGGGATATCAAGCTTCGAAAAAATGACGCAAGCATTGCTGGCTATGCCGCCAATCATCGCAAAGCCGTCAATGTTTCAGATGTATATGACGATGACGAATTGAATAGATATGAGCCGCCCCTGACGTTCTCAAAATCCTTTGATCAACGTACCGGATATCACACTCGCCAAGTTCTTGCCGTGCCGATTCTTGCAGCTGAGGGGGAGGGAGATCTTGTCGGTGTCTTGCAGCTTATCAATAGTCGCACCGGCGAGCCTTTCTGTGTCCTTATCGAAGAAGGCGTCGTTGAATTGGCGAAAACGCTGGGTGTCGCATTGTCTGCATGGCACGCCGGCGGACTTAGGGCTGGCGCCAAATACGAACACCTTGTTACTGAGAATATTATTTCCGTTGGAGAACTTGAACTCGCATTGAGAACGGCGCGTCGCAAAGCTGTATTGATTGAAGATGTCTTGATTGACGAATTACAAGTAAGTCCCGCCGCAATCGGCGAGGCGCTATCTGCGTTCCATGGACTTCCGTACATTTCGTTGTCATACAATTTCGTCAAGCCGCAACTCTTATTCAAGAACCTGAAACGTGATTACGTGGAAACCAATCAGTGGCTTCCGTTGCAGGATGGCCCGGAGGGGCGTTTGATACTGACGCCCGATCCCGAGCGAATTCAGTCATCCCGTCTTGTCGAAAATATCTACCCAATGGTTAAGCTTAATTATGGCGTAACCACGCATCGAGAATTTTTTCAGTTCGTGGAGCTGCTTTTTAGCAACAATCAGATCGCCGCCACGTCCATTGGCGAATTGCTTTCGGGAATGAAGGAAGAAGACAGCATTTCCCTGGCGGATGAGGCGTGCGCCGCATCAGATAACGAAATGGTGAAGCTGGTGAATAAAGTTATTGAAGACGCCTTTCGCCAAGGCGTTTCCGATATTCATATTGAGCCTTACCCCGGTAGACAAAAAACCCGCATTCGTTTTCGTAAGGATGGCACGTTAGTTCCTTATACTGAAGTGCCTTCTATTTATCGTAATGCGTTGGTCGCTCGCATAAAGATCATGTGCGACATGGATATTTCCGAAAAGCGAAGGCCGCAGGACGGAAAAATACAATTCAAGAAATTTGGTCCACATGACATCGAATTACGCGTCGAGACGATTCCTTCGGCAGGCGGCGTCGAGGATGTTGTGATGAGAGTGTTGTCTCATAGTGAGCCCGTGCAAATTAATCAACTCGGGTTGTCACCTCGCAATTACGAATTGCTCCAATCGCTAATCGTCAAGGCAAACGGTCTTTTCCTCGTGTGTGGCCCAACTGGCGCAGGGAAGACCACTACCTTGCATTCCGTGCTTGGCCATATAAATACCCCCGCAAATAAAATATGGACGGCAGAAGATCCCGTTGAGATTACACAAAAAGGTTTGCGGCAAGTACAGGTGAACCCGAAAGCGGGACTCACGTTCGCCACAGCAATGAAGGCATTCTTGAGGGCTGATCCTGACGTCATCATGGTCGGCGAAATGCGCGACAAGGAAACAGCCTCAATGGGAATTGAAGCATCGTTGACCGGCCACTTAGTCTTCTCAACATTACATACGAATAGCGCGCCGGAAAGTATCGTTCGGCTACTGGAAATGGGTATGGATCCCTTCAACTTCGCTGATGCGTTGATTGGAATCCTGGCGCAGCGGTTGGCGAAGCGGTTATGCGTTAAATGTAAACAGCCGCACCAAGCTAGCAAGGAAGATTTGGAGCTGCTGATGGATGAGTATGTGATGGAATTGCAGAACACTATTGGGTGGCGAGATAACTCCAGGGAGGCGCGGGCGCAGCTTCACAAGGATTGGATCAAGATGTTTGGAAATAATAATGGTGAGATTACGCTTTATAAGGCTGTCGGTTGTAAAGCGTGTGACAGCCTTGGTTATCGTGGACGCATCGGATTGCATGAACTACTTTCCGGCACGGATGCGTTGAGGAAACTTATTCATGAACGTGCGCCGGCGACGCAAATGTTTACCGCAGCGGTTCAAGATGGCATGCGAACGCTGAAACAAGACGGCATCGAGAAAGTGCTGAAGGGCATTACGGATATTGGTCAGGTGCATGCGGTTTGCACCCGGTAGCAAACCATGATGACTTTTACGGACCAGGGTGGCAGCTAAAGAAAGCGATATGTCCAAGCGGCGCACCGTTACTGATTCGCTCTCTATGGAGCAAAGCCGGCAGGTCCTGGACTCAATGGAAGACTTGACGGCGATCGGCGTCGCCCTTTCTAAAGAAAAGGATATAAATCGCTTGCTGGAGGCGATTGTCGATGCGGCGAAGCACATCACTCACGCCGATGGCGGCACGCTATATCGGAAGCGGGATGACGATACGTTATCTTTCGAGATACTTCGAACCGATAGTCTTGATTTGAAAATGGGAGGAACTACCAATACGCCCATTCCCTTCTATCCTATTCAGCTATATCGTCCGGAAGACGGCGCGCCGAATAATTCCATGGTCGCCTCCTACTGCGCCTTGACGGGAGAGACGGTCAACAT
>DATLHW010000527.1:0-3953 GCA_035539675.1 Burkholderiales bacterium
GAGAAGTTCACCGCTTCGATATCAATGTCGACGCGATCAGCTGCGGATACGGCGTCAATAAGGTCTTGCCTGCTGGTGCAATATTCATCGGTATCATCATCTTCCCAATTCTTCATGAATAAACCGACGACGTCATATCCCTGCTCTTTAAGCAAAAGAGCGGCAACCGAGGAATCGACTCCGCCAGACATGCCGACGACAACGCGAGACTTTTTCATGAGGTCGTGTTCAAGGGTATTAAGGTGGTGATGAGTTCGAGAGGGTGCCGAATACCCGCCAGGTAATCGTCGACGCAACGAATGACAATGGGACTGCGATGGCGTGTTTCTTGCGCCGAGAGCGCGTCCCGGGTAAGCCACGTGGCGTTCAGTATGCCGTCGTCAAGCGGCCTGTCGGGTTCATGCCCAATTAACTTTCCCGTGAAAGCGAAGCGCAAATAAGTCGTGTTGTTAGTACGTGCGTGCCAATAGTAAACGCCAATCAGTGCTTCTGGAGCAAAGTGATAACCCGTTTCTTCCAATGTCTCTCGTACCACGGCTTGTGTCAGCGATTCGCCGAACTCTACATGGCCCGCAGGTTGATTAATCACGATTTCGTTGTCGGATATTTCTTCAACCAATAAAAATCGGCCCTTCTCTTCAATTACTGCGGCAACCGTAAGATTGGGTTTCCAGATCACGTCACGTCCTTGTGCGGCAAATTTTGACTTCGCATATTTTAGGGCCAAGCCCTTTCTTTGGCTCGAAACTTTTAGTTGTTCCAACAAATGACGTAGGTTTCGCTCTACCTTCGACGGGGGGTGAAAGTCATTTCGGGCGCCCAATTTTTTGGGACTTGCCGTCAAATACTAATAGGGGAGAGCAGGGAGGAGGAAAAGGGACAAAAGCAAGCTTACCTCTTATGTCTTGTGGTCGAAAAGAAGCAGGCGCCGTATGTGGATTTTTAGAACAATATTTGAGCCGAAATTTTAGAATAAACGCTTGATATCACGTTCAGCAACTAATCCCGCCGAACGGCTAGGCAAATAAAAAGGCAGGAAAAGTCCCCTGCCTTTTTAGGTGCGACTAAGCCAAAATTACTTGGCTGGCGCGTCCACTTTCTTTTCAACAGCAGCATCTTCAGCTTTTTTTGCTTTTTTCTTCGCTGCTTTTTTCTTCGCGGGCTTTGCTGCATCGGCTGGTTTTGCAGCCTCGGCAGGAGCAGCAGCAGGAGCGGCGGCCGCAGCAGGAGCAGCGGGGGTATGGGCGGCAGCGAAGGCGCCCATGCTTACGCTCGCGAAAGCAACAGCGATCAGTGTAGACAGTAGTTTGCTCATTTCTTTTCCTTTAAAAATCCGGTTAATAACGTTCTTTGACGTGCTAGACAGCATTTCTGCGTGTCAGAGACTATAACGCGCATCTGTTAGGGTGGTTGACAGGAAAAATTTGAAGGTTGCCAAAATTGCTAGGTCGAAGCCGCATTGTTATTATCCCGGGCGCTTCGTACGAATTGAAGCCGTTATTCCACGCGTCTCCTAGAAATCTCAGCCCTTCAAGCAAAGTCAAATGCAGAGTCACTTCCTTTCCGCCATTTGGGCGGCGTTGTCTTTTTTGCTACTGGCCTCTGCCGCTAATGGCGAACCTTTTCGTCCGCAGGATCCGAGTGCGGTTCTTGAAAGGTTGCCGCTTAGGCCGGGTGACGCTCAATGGCGCGAACTGCGACAGTTGCGAGCGGATTTGAACGCTCATCCGAATGACATCTCCTTGGCGACAAAACTAGCTCGCCGTTATTTTGAATTGGTGGGCATGGAAGGCGATCCACGTTATGTGGGATATGCGCAGGCGGCATTGTCCCCTTGGTGGAACATGAAATCGGCGCCGGCGGAAGTGCTCATTGTGAGAGCAAGTTTAAAGCAGTACCGGCACGATTTTGGCGAGGCCATGGCGGATTTGGAGCAGGCAATCGCCGTGGAGCCAGGCAATGCCGAGGCGCTTTCGTTGGCGGCGACGATCTATATGGTTCAAGGGCGTTATGTTGATGCAAGAGAAAAGTGCGGGGCGTTGCAACGAGTGGCGGATCAGGTAATTGCTGTCGGCGGGTGCATTGGCATGCTTGACGCGTTGGAAGGGCGAGCCCGGCAAGCGCATGACAGGTTGCAGGCCACATTAGATGTGTCGCCAGAGACCTCTGCGGCGCAACGGCTTTGGGCGCTTACCAGGTTAGGCGAAATGGCTGTCCGGATAGGGGATTACGGATTGGCGGAGAAGCACTTCCGAAGCGCACTGTCGCTTGGCGTCATTGATGGATATTTGCTTGCCGCTTTTGCGGATTTGCTACTTGATTTGCATCGACCAGCGGACGTGTTGATGTTGTTAAAGGGGATGGAGCGCTCGGATATGTTGCTTCTTCGGATTGCATTGGCCGACAAGATTCTCCGCTCGCCCGAGGCCGAAAAGCGCCGAACGGAACTTGCCAATCGCTTCCAGGCGGCGCAGATGCGGGGGGATAAGGTACATCAGGCGGAGGAGGCTCGTTTCCGCTTGCATCTTGTCGACGATTCGAAAGGCGCCCTGGCATTGGCAAGTGAAAATTGGACGGTGCAGAAAGAGCCGAGAGACGCACGCATTTTGTTGGAATCGGCCATTGCGGCCAAGGATCGCAAGGCTGCCGAACCAGTTCTCAACTGGATGAAGGCAACGAACATAGAAGACGTTGTCCTTCGGCGGCTCGCGATTCAATTGGGGGCGAAGTAAATGACTCGACGAATTATCGGCCTCCTTCTGTTTTTGTTTGCCGCCACCATGGCGCACGCTCATAAGCCGAGTGATAGTTATTTGTCGCTTCAATTGGATGCCGCACGGGCCGTTGGACAGTGGGATATCGCTTTACGTGATCTGGACTTCGCCATTGGGTTGGACTCGGACAGTAACGGCGACATTACTTGGGGGGAGGTCACGGCAAAACATAGCGATATCGTTGCTTACGCCATGGCGCGTCTGGACTTTTACGGCGACGGAAAACCTTGTCCGGTTAAGGTCACCGATCACTTAATCGATAATCACACCGATGGCTCCTACGCGGTAATGCGCTTTGTCATGGAATGCCCTGACAGGCCAAATGAACTTGAGGTTAAGTACCGACTTTTTTTTGATCTCGATCCCCAGCACAAGGGGCTGTTACGGTTACAGCGTGGCGAAGAAACTCGCGCGGCGATCTTTAGTCCTGAGACGGCGGAGCAAAAATTCACGCTCGAGGGAGGTGGAGGATGGAAACAGTTCCGTGACTACCTCATGCATGGAATGGAGCACATTTGGCTAGGCTATGATCACATCTTGTTCCTCATCTCATTGTTGCTGCCAGCTGTTGTTTTTCGTACTAAAGGCGCATGGCGACCGGTGGGGCGTTTTCATGAGGCTTTCATCGATGTGGTGAAGGTTGTTACCTCCTTCACCATTGCCCATTCCATTACGTTGACTATGGCGGCTTTAGGGATCGCGAGTGTTCCTTCGCGCATCACCGAATCCGTCATTGCCATTTCGATAGTGGTTGCGGCGCTGAATAACGTGTTTCCAGTCATTGAAGGGAGACGTTGGGCTGTCGCATTCGGATTTGGCTTGCTTCACGGGTTTGGTTTTGCGAGCGTCTTGCAGGACTTGGGGCTTCCTCGGGACGCTTTGGTCGCCGCACTGATTGGTTTCAACGCGGGGGTTGAAGCAGGGCAGCTAGTTATCGTGGCGATATTTCTACCAGTTGCGTTCTGGCTTCGTGCGACGAGTTTTTACCGAAAAGCCGTGCTGGCGGGCGGGTCAACTGCGATTGTTTTTCTTGCCGCGCTCTGGTTCACCGAACGGGTCTTTGACGTTAAGTTCATGCCTTTCTAATTCGCGCCATCTGCCGGGAAGGAGCCTCTCCAAGGTCCATTGACCAACGGCGTAACGAATCAGTCTTAAAGTGGGATGTCCTACTTTTGCTGT
>DATLHW010000528.1:0-8838 GCA_035539675.1 Burkholderiales bacterium
TCAGATGCTCCGCTACATAGCCCAACCGCGATTCAAGCTGCTGTCGCAGCACGTCTTTCGCTTCAGGCGCCAAGTCCTGTTTGAAGAGCGGCGAAAATCCCTTGTGAATTTCCGAAGTGATGAAGTTGAGCCACGATTGGAGAACGTATCGCTCATAATCGCCCGCTGCGGGAGCAAGGCCCGACTCCGGCTTGAGATCGGCAAGGTACTGCATGATCGCCGGACCCTCGGTCAATCGCCGTCCATCCGAGAGCTCCAGCACGGGAACGTAACCATTCGGATTAATGGATCGGAAATCCTTGCCGCTTGCCGTCATCTTGGTCTGCTTGTCGACCAGATCGAGCTCAAAGTCGAGACCGAGTTCCCTGAGAACGATATGAGAAGCGAGCGAGCATACGCCGGGAGAGTAGTAAAGTTTCATGATGTTCCTTGGTTGTTGAGAAGGTGGTCAGCTGATTTCAGATTCGGATAAAGCTGCGTAAGGCGATAGTTGTTGGTCGATCATTTTGTGCTTCCTTGGCAAGCGGGGTTATTAATGGGCACAATTTAACTGGGCGATCGTGCAATCGGAATAGGCAAAAATGAAATCGACAATTGCGTTCGCGCAATACAAATTACAGCAACCCGATTTGGAGGTTGTGCTGGCGATGGTGCGGGGAAAAAATTTGGCTGGCGCGGCGGAGCGGTTGGGCGTCGACTCATCCACCGTTTTTCGCGCCATCAAGCGTCTGGAGCGCGCCCTGGGGGACCGGCTTTTCGAGCGCGCACGCGAAGGCTATTTGCCCAGCGAGTTGGCGATGACGTTGGCGGAGCACGCAGAGCGCATCGAGTCGAATTTGAATGAAGCTAGAAGCGTCGTTAACAAAAGCAGCGGCGCCCCTAGCGGCGTCTTGAGGGTGACCACCACCGACACAATCCTGGATGTGCTTCTTTTGCCTACGTTGCGGACATTCGTCGAGCGTTATCCCGGAATCGACTTTGAGTTTGTCGCGACTAACAGCTTGGCGAACCTCAGTCATCGAGAAGCCGATGTCGCTATCCGCGCAACCCGAAAGCCGCCGGAGCATCTCGTGGGCGTGAATCTTGGCAAGCTTCGCTCAGGTGTTTTCGTGAGGCGGGACGTACTAAAAAAATTGGAGCTTCCGGGGGAGGTCATTGACTTGGCGATGCTCGCCAAATTGGATTGGATCGCGCCTGACGATTCGCTGTCGCACCATCCCTCGGTAACGTGGCGTAAAAACGTATTGCCGAAAGTGGCGCCCCGTTATCGCTGCAATAGCGTCCATTCGATCGCGGAAGCGATTCGGCAAGGGCTGGGAGTCGGCGTGGCGCCTCTGTTCATGATGGATGGCGACGCGCGAATGGAGCTCGTCCTGGGCCCGCTGGATGCGCTGGAGACGGAGTTGTGGATATTGGCGCATCCGGACGTGCGACATCTACAACGAGTGAAGTTGTATTTTGACTATTTGCGGGAGGTCTTGGCGCCTTCGAATTTGTAATAGACTTCTTTCGAAACCTGCTGCGCGCCCCGACATTAAACCGCCGGCGCCAAACGTACTTATCCGTACGTGTCCGCTCCTCGATTCGATCTCAGAACGCTTGCTAAGGTTTCGAAAGAAGTCTAATAAATCGAGCGGATTCCCTCGCCCCTGGTGTAACGGATTCCGTCCAACCGATGGTGAATTTGTTACGGATCCGTTTCTTTGCAACCTCATTGCGGCAACTCCCGTTACAATGGGGAATGACGTTCACGATTGAGGCGCGAAATGTCCGATACACCCCCTAAGCGAACTGAGGCGCTGGCGGTGAAAGATGAATTCGATATAGGCCCGCTCATGTGGGTCAAGTCAGAAATGCAATTCGCGTTGACCCGAGCCGACGAAGGCGTTAGTCAGTTCGGGGCTCAGCCCGGCGACCACGATTTAATCAAAACCACGCTTCCTCATTTACATCAGGTAACCGGCGCTTTGCGCATGATTGGCTTGGAGCCCATTACATTGGTCTCCGGAGCGATGGAAAAGGTTATCGAGGCGCTGAGTAAAGGCGCCGTGCAGCCCAGCCGAGACGTTATTAGTGCGCTACACGGCTCCATTAAAGCGCTGAACCGTTATATCGAAGGTTTGGTGCAGGGAGAGCGTCACAGGCCCCTCGCGCTATATCAAACCTACAAGGCGTTGCTCGCCATCGCCGGCTCCGATTCGACGAGCCCGATCGATCTCTTCTTTCCCGATTTTTCGCGAACCCCGGAATTCGTTGATGGCCCCAGCACCCGTAGCGGCGCAGCGCTGAAGTCTCTGCTTGCCGCCAAGCGCATGGAGTTTCAAAAATCGTTATTGCACCTTTTACGGAGTCCGGAGTATCAACAGAGTTTCGCTCACATGTACGGCGTATTGTCCGAGATCGATGCGGCGCAGCCTTCCGATAGACGATTGCTTTGGTGGATCGCAGTAGGATTCGCGGAAGGTCTTGCTAAGTCTCCCAAGCCGCCGGGCGCATTTCAGAAGCAGCTATGCGGTCGACTCGATCAGGAGATCAAGCGTCAGGCGGACGGTGGGGACAAGGCGTCCGAGCGGTTGCTGCGGGAGGTTCTGTTCGCCATCGCCTATATGACGCCAGACACGCCTCGCGTGCGAGAAATCCACGCCGCTTATCGTCTGCTCCATCTTTTGCCTCCAGCCGCGCAGGAGAGCCCCGAAACGACGCGCGTCAAAGTGTTGCTGGCGGATATCCAGTCGCAGTTGGAAGCGGTGAAGGAGACATGGCTGAGCGTCACGACAGGCAGCAACGCCGGCTTGTTCCAATTCGCCAATGAGACGGCGCAGCTCAATAATTTCGCGCAGAGTTTTAATAACAAGGCGCTTCGGGCTATCTTCGCGAAGCTGGCGGAAGTTGGCCACAACTTGATGAATAATCCGCGCGATCCGGGCGAAGCCTTGGGATTGGAAGTCGCCACGCTACTGCTGAGGGCCAGGGATGCTATGGATAACTATTCCCAGCTTGGCCCCAACTTCAACACAATGACGCAGACCGCCGTTCTTCGAGTTAACGCCGCGATGAAAGGACGGCCGCTTCCCGGAAGCGGCGCGCAGATAGTCAATATGCGTAGGACGGCGCATGAGAGACAACTCTTCTCGCAACTCGGACAGGAGATCACCAACAACCTGAACCAGATTGAAGAGACGCTCGATGCTTTTTTTCGCGATCCCGCGAAGCGCGTTGAATTGACAAAACTGTTGAGCCCCATCAAGCAAGTGCAAGGCGCTCTTGCTATACTGGAAAGTAGGGACGCAGTTAACTTGATGCAGGCAGGCAGCGATTTGGTGCGGAAATTTATCGGGGCTACTGGACCTGCGGATACGAAGGACGCCGAGCTAACCGCGGAGGCGTTTAGTCATCTGGGATTGTTTGTGCTGGCGATCCAGCAGGGATACGAAAACACCGACGAAATTCTTAAGCCAGCGTTGGAGCGGCTTGGGATTGCGCTGACGCCGAAGTAGCGCGTGTCGAATTGGAACGGCGTCCGATCTGTCTTGTATTCGACTGCACACAGATAAACACGGATTGGACGGACGTCCATGCATCTCGCGTTTCCTACCTCTAAAAGAATCCGTGAAGACTCGCTTAATTCGTGAAAATCAGTGTGCCTGAGCGGGTAATCCTGTGAGCGGAGATTTGTGTCGGTATCACCCCACCCGTTCTTTCCATTCACTTTGCAGAACAGCGTAATTACTGTTTTCCGGCGAAAGCGACGCTAACAATGAGGTTAGCGTAATACGATCAACGGGCTTCACCAGATGATGATCGAATCCCGCTTCCTTGGCGCGTTGCCTGTCCGCAGGTTGTCCATAGCCGCTTAGCGCGATCAGCGTTACGTTCTTGGTTTCATCGGAAGCGCGAACGCGCCGCGCCACTTCAAATCCGTCCAATTGCGGTAGCCCTATATCGAGCAGAATAATGTCGGGCTGGAAGCTGCGCGCCATGTCGATGGCGGTGGCGCCTTCGTGTGTCATTTGCACCTCATGGCCATCGAGTTGCAGCATCGCCGTCAGCATTTCCGCTGAGTTCACATTGTCTTCGACGACGAGAATGCGGCGAGGTGCTGCTTCACGTGTCGAGGCGACAAGCGCCGGTGATGTCGCGTCTTGATATCCCTTCGAGAAAATCGGCAACCGTACGACGAATTCGCTGCCTTGCCCGAGCCCGGCGCTGAACGCCTGAACGCTGCCGCCGTGAATTCTCACCAATTGGCGCACCAGCGTAAGACCAATGCCGAGCCCGCCCTTTGCGCGATCCAAGGTTTGGTTGGCCTGAGTGAATAATTCAAAAATGCTGGACAGCATCTCCTGGGAAATGCCAATGCCCGAATCGCGGACGCGAAACTCGACTTGGTTGTCCTCGACATGAACTCGAAGCGAGATGCGTCCGCCTCGTTCGGTGAATTTGGCCGCGTTGTTCAACAGATTGCTGATGATTTGGGCGAGCCGGGCGAAATCGGCTTTTACCCAGATGGGTTCGGACGGTTGCGAAATGATCAATTCGTGACCGTTCAATTCTATGAGCGGGCGACTCGCTTCGACGGCGGCAGTGAGTGCGGTGCGCACATCAATGAGCTCTCGCTTGATGTGAATCTTGCCGCGAGTAATGCGGGAAACGTCAAGCAAGTCGTCCACCAATCGCACCAGCTGTTGTAATTGCCGCGTCATCACCCCACGCGCCCACTCCAGTTTCTGGCGGTCCGATGCAAAGGTCTGAATGATCTCCACGGCATGGAGGATCGGCGCAAGCGGGTTGCGCAACTCGTGTGCAAGCATCGCCAAAAATTCGTTCTTGCGTTCGTCGGCTGTTTGCACTGCTTGGTAAAGCAAGCAATTATCCAAGGCGATTGCGGCTCGCGAGGCGATATCTTGGGCAAGCGTTAGCTCCACCGGTTGAAACCGTCGTCCGGAAGGCCCCAGCCCTAGCGTAAGCACCCCGCGTATCGCGCCGCGCGCCTTTAGCGGGAAGATGGCTACATGTCGATACGGAAAATCGACCTTTCCACTCAAATGGTCCGCCTCGTTTTTCGTCACGATCTCTAAATTTTCTCCCGTCGGCTCCAAATCGTTTAGCAACTCCATTTCGCCGCTTGCGGTTGCGCGTTCAATTGCTTTCGCGAGCAAGCTATCAGTCGTGATATTGACGGCGGCTGTTTCCAATTCGGACTCGGATATCCACGCGGTTTCGCTTCGGTACGCTCGACCATTTTCGTCCACCAGCGTGAGGACGCTCATGTCCGCCAGGAACGGGGCCGCCAATCGCGTTGCGCCTTTCAACAGCGCATCGGCATCCAGGGAACTACTCATTACCTTGCTGGCCTCTGCGAGGAAGTTCGCCCGGCGAATGGATTCCTCTGCTTCGGCGCGCGCTGCTTGCTCGCGCGCTAGCGCAATGCGCTCGTCGGCTTGACGCTTTATTTGCTGGGTGAGGTGGAAGAGTTGTACGAAAACTTTTACTTTCGAGCGCAACACGTAAGGCACTACCGGCGTCAGAATGTAGTCGACCGCGCCAAGCGAATAACCGCGCGCCGTGTGCATATCGTCAGCGTAGGCCGTCACGAAGATGATGGGGATATGGGCGGACTGTTTGCGGGCGCGAATCAACGCAGCGGCCTCCAGGCCATCCATGCCCGGCATGTGAACATCAAGCAGAATGACGGCCGCCTCGTTCTTAAGCAGCCACCGCAAGGCTTCGTCGCCCGAGTTGACCGTGACGACGTTTTGTTCAAGCTCTTCCAGCACCGTCTTGAAAACGAGCAGTTTATCGGGGCGATCATCGACAATAAGAATATTGGCGTGATCGCTGACTGCGACGGCGTTATTCGCGGGAGAAGCAGTCGCTCCCGGAGGAGAGTATTGGTTTGAGAGGATCACTCATCACCTATTTGTAATAGCCGTAGCCGAATTGAAACCATGAAGCGGTGTGCTGTAGGAGCGAGCTTGCTCGCGATCAACCGTTGAATCGCGAGCAAGCTCGCTCCTACAGCGCTGTGGCGCATCGGTAGATGTCCATGGAGAGAAGATGACGGCGCCATATCGTTACCGCTGCAACCACGCACGTAGTACGGACAGCAAATGTTCGCTATCCACTGGTTTTGAGAGGTAATCCCAAGCGCCTGCTTCGATACAGCGATCGCGGTCGCCCTTCATCGCTTTTGCGGTCACGGCGATGATCGGCAGCGACTTGCACGCGGGAATCTTGCGGATTTCCCGCATCGTGTCGATTCCATCCAGCTCCGGCATCATGATATCCATAAGAACCACGTCGATATCAGTTTCTCCCTGCACAAGCGTAATGGCGTCGCGGCCGTTATCGGCGGAGAGGATATTCATTCCGTAGTCTTCAAGGACCGTGGTGAGTGCGAAAATGTTCCGGATGTCATCGTCGACGATCAAAACTTTCTTGCCATGAAGCGGCTTATTCGATTCGTAGATGTCATGCAATATTTGACGTTGCCGCTCGGGTAGCTTTGTTACTTCGCGATGCAGGAACAACGTGGCTTGATCGACCAAACGCTCTGGCGAGTGCGCCCAGCGAACCATGGCGCTTTTACTCAACGCGTTCCATGGCGCGCTTTGGTTGCTGATCTGGGATTCATCGCCATAGAGAATAATCGGTAGGTTGGGGGAAAGGTAGCCGGCGCGAATATCCTGAGGCAATTGTTCGGGGACGAAATCGGTTATGTGCGCGTCAAGAATTATGCAATCGATGGGCCGTTCCCGTAGCGTCTCCATCGCCGCTTTACCATCGGAGACATTGAAAATTTGAATGTCTTCCGCGCCATCGATGTATCGTTCGATGGATTTTCTTTTCTTTTCGTCCGGCGTCACAAGCAGCACGTTTCTTACCGTCTGATCCGCATACTCCTTGACCTCGGCCAGCAGGTCGTCGAGGGTGTCCTTGCTTTGTATCGGTTTGGCGACGAAGCTGTGCGCGCCATACATGATTGCCCGCTCGCGAGCTTCTTCCGTCGAAACGACCGTTACCGGAATATGGCGGGTGCTCAGGTCGTTTTTGAGCCGGGACAGGACGCGCCAACCTTCGATGTCGGGCAAAAATATATCCAGCGTGATAGCGGAGGGTTGATATTCCTTTGCAAGCGCGAGCGCTGCGGCGCCGAGCGAAGTCACTAGCCCCTTCAATCCTTTTTCGCGAGCAGTGTCGAGGAGAAAGCGAGCAAACGCCAGATCGTTCTCCACGATCAAGATAACCGCATCGTCGAGCTGTATCCGGTCTCGGTCGTCATGCGCTTCGTTCACCAGCACCGGCGTATCGGTCGAAGGAGCAAGCGCGTTGACCGGGAAGTAGGGATCGATCCAATTCGCCGCGTTTGCGCTAGGGAGCGTATTTGTCAGCTTAGCCTTTTCAATCGCTGCGTTGGCTTCAGCGGCGGCTTCGTTTGACTTACGCGTTGCGGATGGCGCGCTGTACGCGCGCGGCAGGTACAACGTAAAGGCGCTGCCCCTACCGGGACTGCTCTTGAGACGAATTTCGCCGCGTAGCAATCGTGACAGTTCGCGGCTGATCGCAAGGCCGAGGCCGGTGCCGCCATACTTACGACTCGTGCTTCCGTCAGCCTGCTGGAACGCCTCGAAAATGATTTGCTGCTTGTCCGGCGAAATCCCAATGCCGGTATCGATAACGGAGAATGCAAGAACCTCGGTAGCTCGATTGAGATCGTCATTCTCCGGATTCCAACCTGATGCCGCCTGCTCAATAATTAGCGTGACTTCGCCATGGTGCGTGAATTTGAACGCGTTGGATAATAGATTCTTGATGATCTGTTGCAAGCGTTTCGAGTCCGTGAACATGGACCTTGGCAAGCGCGGATCGAGATTGATGAAAAACTCAACATGCTTTGCTTCGGCGACGTGACGGAACGTGCGTTCGACATAGTGCTGCAATTCGTCCAATCGCAGCTCGCCGATATCCACCGCGACCGTGCCGGATTCGATTTTCGAAAGGTCGAGAATGTCGTTGATCAGCATCAACAGATCGTTCCCCGCAGAGTGGATGGTCTTGGCGAATTCGACTTGCTTCAACGTCAAGTTGCGTTCGGGGTTGATGCACAACTGGTCCGACAGGATCAGCAAACTGTTGAGCGGCGTCCGTAGTTCGTGCGACATATTGGCCAAAAACTCGGATTTGTACTTCGATGTCAGCGCAAGCTGACTGGCCTTTTCCTCCAACGCCTGACGCGCTTGCTCTACTTCCTGATTCTTGCGCTCGACTTCCTGATTTTGATGCGCCAGCAGTTGGGCTTTTTCTTGCAGCTCCTGGTTGGTTTGCTGAAGTTCTTCCTGACGGCTTTGCAATTCACGTGCGAGCGATTGCGATTGTTTCAGCAAATCCTCAGTACGCGTATTCGCCCAAATGGTGTTGATCACGATACCGATACTTTCGGTCAACTGCTCCAGGAAGGCTTTGTGCGCATTGTTGAAGCCATCGAACGATGCAAGTTCCAGCACGCCTTTTACTTGTCCTTCGAAGACCACGGGCAACACGAGAATATTACGCGGAGGCGCACTGCCCAGGCCCGATGAAATCCGGATGTAGTCGATTGGGATATTGGTCAATAGAATTTGCCGTTTCTCCAGCGCGCACTGACCTATCAATCCTTCGCCGAGTCCCAGCCGGCTGTCGTGAGCGGCTTTGCCTTCATAGGCGTAACTGGCGAGCAGCACCAGTTCCGCAGGTTGGGCGCTTGCGTCCACCACATAAAATACCGCGTGCTGAGCAGACACCACAGGAGCCAGTTCGGAAAGGATCAAGCGGCAAACCGTGTTCAGATCCTTTTGACCT
>DATLHW010000529.1:0-3506 GCA_035539675.1 Burkholderiales bacterium
GCAATTCAAATTGACTACCTATCGCGTGAATAATAAAGTACGCCAGTGCTCGAAACCAATTCATCCATTCCTGGCTGGTACGGAAAAATCCCCTCTTTGGGCGATTTCGCGTCGCGTCGCTTGCCGCAAGAATTCATTTCCAGTTGGGATACGTGGCTACAGCATGCATTGGCCGCAAGCCGCGCCGACCTTGGCCCCCGCTGGCTCGACATCTATCTGACCAGCCCGATATGGCGCTTCGCTTTGTTACCTGGCGTAATCGGTCCCACGGCCTGGGCGGGAGTCATGATGCCCTCAGTCGATAAAGTCGGACGCCATTTCCCCCTAACCATCGCCACATCGTTGGAGTATCAGCCGGCAGTGATCGGGGCCATGCTGGCGACTCAGGGATGGTACGCCGCGGTGGAGAAGGTCGCGCTCGCCACTCTCAATATCGATTTCTCGCCAGAGCGACTGGAAGCGGAGCTGTCCAGATTGTCCTTTCCCACTACCGAAACCCAACACCAGGATCTGGCCGCTCGCAAGTTAGCGCGCTGGTTTCAAAGTCCAACACCCGCTTGTTCAATCACACTGCCAACGCTTGAGGCGCTACCTGGCGTATGGGCAACCACCGCGCACGACTTGCTGCTCGGTTCCGCTCATGGCAAGAGTCTTTGGTGGACAGCCGGGGAAAACGGCGAACAAGCCACCCTCAACTGCTTCACGAGATTACCGCCCGAAGAATATTTCGCCGGCTTGCTGGAAGGCGTTATGCTTTCGGATAAATCGCATGGCGCAGTAGCTTAGGCTTGGGTACGAAATGACTTCCCGTTTGTCGAGGGAGTCGCAAAAGGGTAGCGAGCGGCCGGTTATCGAGCCGAGAAGCGGAGGCGTACGAGTAGTGCGTTGAGCATCGCAGGCTCGATAGCGGGTTGCGCAGTACCTTTTGCGACACCCTCTTGTCGGGATGCGATGCGCGCCGTTTACAGGTCCTTACCGAATTTCAAAACAGATCGCCATTAAACGATAAACACCATGCCGCCCATAGACCAAAGTGATCGTACCGTCATAGCGCCGACCTCTGTGTCAGCTCCTCCCCCTCCATCAAGCGGCGACACTCTGCTTCTTGGAACAAAACTGGGCGAGTTCGAAGTCACCGGATTGATCGGTCAAGGCGGCTTCGGCATCGTTTACTCCGCATACGATCATTCTCTGCAACGCAAGGTCGCGCTAAAGGAATACATGCCGTCCGCGCTCGCCGCTCGTTCCGGCGCGGTGACGGTATCTGTGAGGTCCGACCGGCATGCCGACACCTTCGCCGCAGGTCTCAAAAGTTTCATCAACGAAGCGCGACTATTGGCGCAATTCGATCATCCCTCGCTGGTGAAGGTTTATCGATTCTGGGAAGCAAACGGCACGGCTTACATGGTGATGCCGTTTTACGAAGGCGTCACGCTCAAGGATGCGTTACGCGACCTGGGTGGTCCTCCGGATGAAGCATGGCTCAAGGGACTTTTGCATCCGCTGCTGGATGCGCTTGCCGTCTTACATCATGAACAATGCTTTCATCGGGACATTGCCCCGGACAATATCCTGATCCTCAACGATGGCAGGCCGCTGCTGCTGGATTTTGGCGCGGCGCGACGGGTCATTGAGGATATGACGCAGGCGCTTACCGTTATCCTGAAACCTGGTTATGCGCCTGTGGAACAGTACGCCGAAATGCCGGATATGAAACAGGGCGCCTGGACAGATATTTATGCGCTGGCGTCGGTCATCTACTTCGCCGCTACGGGAAACCCGCCTGTCGCATCCGTCGCTCGCATGATGACCGACTCTTTGCAGCCTATCAGCACGGTGGCAGCCGGCCGTTACAGTGAGCGATTTCTCCAAGGCGTTGATAAGGCGCTTGCGGTAAGACCCAACGACCGGCCGCAAAAAGTCGAAGAACTGCGTGAACTCTGGGGCTTGGCTCCTCAGCAAAAGCACTCACATTCCGCGACGCCAACGCTCGCGACTGGCTCGTCGAATTTACATGCGGCGACGCCGTCGCCCTCGCCGTCGAAGTCTGGGTCGCCTCACATTCAACATTCAGCGGCCTCCCCTTCATCGGCCAACAAGCAGCCATTTGCGCTTTATGCGATAGGCAGCCTTGTGCTAATCGCAATAACCGCCGCGGGATGGTTTATCTACAATCGGGAACAGAAGCTGGAGGCGGAGCTCCACGCGCTCGAAAGCCAAACGTCGCGAAAACAGGCTCCCGCCGAAGGTTCGTCTCCTCAATCGGAAACAGCGCCCCCTGCGCCCACGCAAGAACCGACGAGCACGCCCCCGCCGGCGCCACGGGTAAATGACAAACCCTTCAGCCCAGGACACATGCTGGATGAAATATTCGAAGGCCGTAATCGCGAGCATGCGGTCACCGCTTCGGTTGAGAAAGCGCAAGTGCGCATAGGTCGCGATAGCCTGCGCTTTAACATCAGCTCTTCCAAAGCTGGGTATGTGTATGTGCTTGTCATCGGCACCAATCGCTCTGACTTCTATTTGTTGTTTCCCAACGCTGCGCAGAAGGAAAACCGGATTGCCCCTGGTCAATCGCTGAAATTGCCCAACTCGAAATGGCCCATGACGGCGCATGGGCCGGCGGGAACGAATCAGTTCGTTGCGATCGTGTCGGATGAACCACGCGATTTTGGAGAATTACAACCGGAGCCCGAGGACATTTTCAAGAAGTTCCCCCTGGATTTAGGGGCGAAGCTTTATCGGGATTATTCGGGAGCAAGTCCGCTCTTCGCGGGTAAGGCGGTTTGCGCTTCGGGAGCGCAGTGTTCTGAATCTTACGGGTCGACGATTTTTTCCATTGAAGAAATCGATTAATGCATAAAGTGGCCCGGATTCTCAGTTGGTCATCCGGGCCATGTGAGTTTGATTAGGCCTTACGCAACGCAGCAGGGAGCGGTTTTGCGTAAGGCCGATTTGGTATTACTCCATCACCGTCTTGATAGTCACTCGACGATTTTCCGGCGCCGCAAGATCCTTCGCATTAATCAACTCGGCGGAACCCTTGCCGATCGCCTTCAAGCGCTCGCTAGGAACCTGATGGCTTTGCACGAGATATTCACGCACGGCTTCGGCTCTTGCTTGCGAAAGCTGTTGATTGAGCTCACCGCCTCCACGAGGGTCCGCGTGACCCTCGATGTCAAATTTGAATACCGATAACTTATCCGACTTCAGCGCTTTCCCGACCTTATCCAATGCGTGCTTCGCGCTGTTCGTAAGTTCGGCGGAATTTGTTTCGAACGTGATTAGAAGCGATGCGCTCGCAGGCTTCGCGGGCGCTGGGGGCGGAGCGGACGGATCGCGTTTGAAGCTGCGCGTGCGTATTTCTGGCTCCTCGGGCGTGAGCGCATTGATCAATGCGGACTCGGTAATGTCCTTGCCCTTCAACACGGGGCCGGTTTGCGCATGAGCGGCCAGTGAAAAAGTCGTCAATGCCGACAATGCGAGCACCAATTTTTTCATGTGTT
>DATLHW010000530.1:0-4676 GCA_035539675.1 Burkholderiales bacterium
CGTAGGGCGGAAAACGAGCCCTAAGGCGACGTTTCGAGCAAGCCGAAGGCGCAGCGGCCAAAGCGATAGCGCCTTCCGCCGAATGTTTCGCAATACGGCAATACTCGTTTGCCGATTGCCATACGGTGGAAAGCGCTAGCGCTTTCCACCCACAGAATAGAACTGGCGTGAGCGGCAGAGAAGACCCGATGCGCCTTTGTATCTCTGTTGCGAAATGTTTTTTCCAGCTTGATGAACCTAGAAACGGCGATTGACCGCTTATTGCCCATGGAAATGTCTTACCTTTTCGAGCGTTACAGCAGTTTGATGCTTCACCAAATGGGTGAGCACGCTACGCACCCGATTGCACGCTTTTCAGGCCCTCTGGCGTCGTTGCTCCGCCTTGCATGGAATGGCCATGCCGCGTTGTCGCGCCTAGCCAGACGGCCTGAAAAACGCACACTCGGGTACGTCCAATCGCCGTTTCTAGGTTGAATCCCGATCCACGTTGTATCCAAATTAGAGATTAATCATGTTCTCTCGCTTCTTCATCGACCGTCCCATTTTCGCGGCGGTGTTATCGGTCTTCCTCGTGCTCGCCGGTCTTGCTGCGATGCGCACGCTGCCGATTGCTCAGTACCCGGAAATTTCTCCGCCGGTGGTGACGGTGCAGGCCGTCTATCCGGGCGCATCGGCGCAGGTGCTTGAGCAGACTGTCGCGGCGCCGCTGGAGAATCAGCTTACCGGTGTGGACAAGATGCTCTATATGAGCTCCACATCCACCTCGAATGGCGTGGTGCAGATTCAAGTGACTTTCGAGATCGGCACGGACCCGGATCAAGCCGCCGTCAACGTTAATAATCGCGTCAAGCAGGCTGAGGCTCGACTGCCACTGGAGGTTCGTCGGCAAGGCGTGACGGTGGAGAAAGGATCGTCCGCGTTTCTTCAAGTGTTGGCCTTTTACTCTCCCGACGGGCGCTATGATGACCTGTTCACTTCCAACTATGTGACGTTGAATGTGCTCGACGCGTTGAAGCGCGTGCCGGGAACAACCAACGTGCAGATCTTTGGCGCGAAAGATTACGCAATGCGAATCTGGATCAAGCCGGATCGTTTGGCGCATTTCAAACTCACGCCAAACGATTTGATCCGCGCCATTAATGAGCAAAACGCTCAGTTCGCCGCCGGCAAGGTCGGTCAGTCTCCGCAGAACGGCCCGCAGGAACTGGTCTACACCGTAACGACAAAGGGACGTCTTTCGGAAGTCAGCGAATTCGAGAACATCATTATTCGCGCCAATCCAGACGGGTCCACCATGCGATTGAAGGATGTCGCGCGAGTGGAGCTCGCATCGAAGGATTATGAATTCATTGGTCGGATCAACGGCAAAGCCGCAACGTTGGTTGGCGTCTTTCTCCAGCCGGGCGCCAATGCGCTCGAAGTGGCGGAGAACGTCACGGCGACCGTCGATAAATTGGCGACAAGATTTCCGAACGGCTTCACGTATTCCACGCCTTATGACACAACGCGGTTTGTGAAGGTTTCAATTACGGAAGTGCTGAAGACGCTGGGCGAGGCGATGGTGCTGGTCTTCCTCGTGGTTTACTTGTTTCTACAGAATTGGCGTGCGACGTTGATTCCAACCGTCGCCGTGCCGGTTTCCTTGATTGGAACCTTCGCCGGTCTCTTCATGCTTGGCTACTCGATTAACACGCTGACATTGTTCGGCATGGTGTTGGCGATTGGTATCGTGGTTGATGATGCGATTGTTGTATTGGAGAACGTCGAGCGCATCATGCACGAAGAGCATTTGACTGCGCGTGAGGCGGCGATCAAGGCGATGAAAGAAGTGACCGGACCCGTGGTCGCGATTGTGTTGGTGCTCTGCGCGGTGTTCGTCCCCATCGCGTTTTTAGGCGGCCTGTCGGGAGAGCTCTATCGTCAGTTCGCCATTACGATCTCGATCGCCGTGGTGATCTCGGGATTCGTCGCGCTGACGTTGACGCCCAGCTTGTGCGTGCTGTTGCTCAAGCGAGAACACAAAAAGCCCGGGCGTTTCTTCAACTGGTTCAACGATTGGTTCCATCGTATGACGGGCCACTATGTTGATGGCGTTCTTTGGATGATCCGCCGGGCCGGTATTGGCGTGGCGCTGTTCGTAGGAATGGTTGCTCTCGCCATTGGCCTCTGGCGTGTTACACCGGGATCGCTGGTGCCGGATGAGGATCAGGGATACTACATCGCGGCCGTGATTTTGCCCGATGGCGCCACCTTGCAGCGTACTGATCAAGTGGTAAGTGAAGTGCTTACCGCTATTCGATCGAATCCAGCGAATGAGGACGTGGTGGCCTTTACAGGCTTCGACTTCCTCGGCGGCGGCTTTCGTAACAATGCGGCGACGATCTTCGTGACGCAGAAGCATTGGAAAGATCGGACAGTGACTGCGCCGGAATTAGTGGGCGAACTATTCATGAAGACCGCGCACATCAAGGAAGCGCTGGTGCTGGCGTTCAACCCGCCGCCGATCTTTGGTTTGGGCACGGCGGGCGGTGTGGAGATGTATTTACAGAATCGCGGCGACGGCGGTCCGCAGGAAATGGCGCAGGGATTGGGGCAGTTCCTGGGACGCATGGCGAAGGAGCCGACATTCGTTCAAGTGAACACGTTATGGCGGGCGAATTCACCTCAGCTTTTTGTGGACATGGATCGCGAGAAGTCCAGGGCGCTTTCGGTGCCGGTGGACGATGCGTTCAACACGCTGGCTGCGACCATGGGGACGTTTTACGTGAACGACTTCAACAAATATGGCCGCACATGGCAAGTATTGATGTCGTCGGACTCCGATTACCGTAAGCATCCCGACGATATCAAATCCATTTATGTTCGTTCGCAGAAGGGCGACATGGTGCCGCTTTCAGCGTTAGCGACGGTAAAGTATTCGTCAGGGCCCGACTCCCTGGATCGCTATAACAATCTGCCGGCGGTCAAGATATTTGCTTCAGCTGCGCCGGGCGTCAGTTCCGGTCAAGCGATCGCGACGGTCGAGAAAGTCGCCAAGGAGGCGCTACCCTCGACATTCGACTATGACTTCACTGGCGCGTCCTTTCAAGAGAAGCGGTCCGGCGGCACATCAGGGTTGGCGCTCGGAATGGGCGTGGTCATGGTGTTCCTGATTCTTGCAGCCCAATACGAGCGTTGGTCATTGCCGCTCACGGTGTTGTTGGCGTTGCCCTTTGGAACGTTCGGGGCGCTGGCTTCCGTGTGGTTGAGGGGGCTCACCAACGATGTCTATTTTCAGATTGGGTTGGTCACTTTGCTGGGACTCGCGGCGAAGAACGCGATTCTGATCGTGGAATACGCATCGCTTAAATACCACGAAGGTCTTTCCGCATCGGCGGCGGCGATGGAGGCCGCGCGACTCCGGTTCCGCCCGATTCTGATGACCTCGTTGGCGTTCATATTGGGCGTGTTGCCGCTAGCGATTTCCACTGGCGCTGGCGCAGGGGCGCGTCATTCGGTCGGCACAGGCGTCATTGGCGGCATGCTCGCGGCGACCTTCCTGGCGATCTTTTTTGTGCCGCTCTTTTTCAAATTATTTACCGACCGGACGTTCCGCGAGCCGCATACGCCGGATGAATTGAAGGCCGAAGCGGCGCGCGCGAGAAGCCACATGCATGCATCGGTGCATGTGCCACATCATGCGCCGGCGCCAAAAGGGGAAGGCAATGTTTAAGCGATTGTTTAGTGGGGCTACGTTTACACCCTTTTCCGTCGAGGGAGAGGGGCTCGATCGTTCTAAACCATCGCGCTCCATTTCCGCAGCCATCGTAACTGCGTTCCTGCTCTCCGCCTGCGCCAGTGTCGGCCCCGATTACAAACGACCTGAAATGGAGCTTCCCGCCGCCTGGACTGCTTCGGCGGAACAGGGCGCCTCCGCGAAAAGTCAGCGTTGGTGGCTCGTATATAACGATCCGGTCTTGGACGGTCTGATGGACGAGGCGTTGGCGCAAAACGCCGATCTCACGACCGCCATGGCGAGAGTCGACGAAGCTCGCGCCTTGCTTGGCGTCGCTCGCGCCGACCAGCTTCCCGATGCAGGAATCCTCGTTGGCCGCTCACGCACCAGATCCTCCGAGGTCGGCTCGATGCCGCTGCCTGCTGGTGTGGATTCGCTCAGCAACTCCAATCGCGTCACGTTCGACGTCGCTTATCAGCTAGATTTGTGGGGGAGGTACCGGCGCGCCACGGAGGCTGCGCGCTCGGATCTACTCGCGACTGAATCGGCTCGGGATGGCGTTCGTCTTGCATTAACCGCGGACGTGGCCCGAACCTACTTCGCCTTGTCAGCGTTTGACGCGCAGACCGCCATCACGCGCCGCACCATCGAAACGCGACGAGAGGCGCATGATCTGCAGAAACGGCGATTAGATGCCGGCGTTACTTCCGAGTTCGACTTCCGTCTCGTCGAGGCCGAAGTCGCTGCCACCGAGGCGTTGCTGCCATCATTGGAGCGCCAACGCATGCAACAGCAGAATGCGCTTGCTGTGCTGCTCGGCCGAAGTCCGAAAGCGATTGTCGAAGGCAAAGTTGCGCATACACCCTTGGACCTCGATGCTCGTTCCGCTTTGGTCGTGCCGGAAGGATTGCCCTCCGACTTATTGCTTCGACGTCCCGACCTGCGTGAAGCTGAAGAACGT
>DATLHW010000531.1:0-11076 GCA_035539675.1 Burkholderiales bacterium
ACCCTCTCCCGCGTGGGCGGGAGAGGGAGCAAACGTCGAAGGCCTTTGTCTTGCCGACGCAATGCGCCCAAAGGAAGGCCGTCCCTCCGGGTTGAGTCCAAATGCGGCGCCCGCGTTGTTGCGCTCCTTGCTAATAGAACAACTATTAGCCGTGTCGCGCCCGCCTAGCGGGCATCCACATTTGGATTCACGGCGCTCGTACGAGGAGTCGAAATCCGCTCTAGGTTCAATCCACGTAATCGCCCGTTTCCGTCATGTTTGTGTAGCGCCGCTGGAATACTCCACTAGCAATCTTGCCTCTGCTCCGCCTTTCAGGAAAACACAATTATCCGGCGCGGAAGTCGGTTGGTTCATTCTCAATCGAACTTGTGTGGCGCCGGTCTTGTTAATGGCGTCGATGCCGGCTTGCGGGAAGTCCGTTGACCGCATTGTGTCCGAGGAGTCCTTGTCGATGTACGCCGCGCCCTCCGCCGTCGCAGGCGCCCCCCAATCATCCGCCTGGATTGCGTGTG
Source organism: Burkholderiales bacterium (assembly GCA_035539675.1). Lineage (GTDB taxonomy): Bacteria > Pseudomonadota > Gammaproteobacteria > Burkholderiales > DATLHW01 > DATLHW01. The sequence continues at coordinate 513 of DATLHW010000531.1, forward strand.
AGGAACCGAAGCATCCGGTTTGTATATCGACTTCCATCGTTCGGCCATCGGCCCATGCATCCCCCTTTTCAGCATGAATTTTGACTTCGAGATGAGCGCTGATGATTTCAGCGTTGTCAGGAAGTGACGACGTATCGAAATACAATATCGCCCGATTTTCCTTGCCATCCCGGCCTGTGCCAACGGCGAGTTTGCTGAAGGACCCGACGAAGGCGCCGCTGCCGTCGGTATTTGCTTTCGTATAACCGTCCTTGCGGGCGCTGTTGTTGAATACCGCTTCTTGTAGCTGCGGGATGATTGTGAAAACTGTGGTTTTGACGGGCTCAAGATTTCCGGCGGCGTCCTTGGAGCGGAACTTCAAAGTGGTTGTCTCTCGGATCGAGACCGGACCGGTATACACATTTCCATTCGTCTCGGACGGTTCGGAGTTATCGGTTGTGAATTTTGTCCATTCGCATTTCTCCGACGTGCTTAGCGCAACATCGGCGCTTTCGACGTACAACCCGCCCATCGAAGGCGATACGCTGGTCTCGGGATATTCCTGATCGTCAATGGACCATGCAAACGCCCGCGACGTTTCCCTTCCTTCGCTATCCTTGGCGTAGCAAAAAATCGAATGAGGGCCATTACCCTCGATCGTGAATTGCTGGCTGTCTACAAAAGAATGTCTATTCGGATTGTTTTCGTCGGAGGGATCGGCGCCGTCTGTCGTGTAATAAACCGTTACGTTGTTATCGACGTCATCGGATGCGGAGATGACGACATCGAAATTTTCCGGATACTCGCCATCCGGTTTATCGGCGGTAATCTGGGGCGATACTTCGCTGACGTTCATCGTGTAGGTTTCCGTCCTGACGTCAGACCAGTTGCCGGAAGCATCCATGGCCCTGAATTTGATTGTCTTATCGCCAGGCGTATCCAGATTGATAAGGCCTGATGCAACAAAGCTGCGTGAGCTTGCGTCGGGCAGGGATCCATCCAATGTGTAATAGATTTTCGGAGCCGCATCTACGTCGTGGCGCGCTTTGAGGGCAACGGTAATCGGCTTATCGTAAATCCCCGATTGAACCGACAAGCTGACAGCGGGGGCACGCGCCGCCACTTCCTGCGTTTCGGGATTAAGCACCCATTTGTCGTTGATTAAATGAAGCGTAACGACAGCGGTAAATCCAAGCTGCGAGCCCAATTCGATGAACTGGGCAACCGTGATCCTGCGGGCGACAAAGTGCTCCGACAGGGTCCCCGACGCACTGATAACCGCTTTCTTTTCGAACGAGCTGGAAACGATAGGAGAGGCAAGGCCATCGGGAGAAATGGCGATGAAATACGCCTTGGAAGTTTCCGTGATCGTTGGATTCGCTTCCGCATTCCAATGCTTTCCGTCCAGGCTGAAAAACGTCACGCCCTTTGTGGCGTGCGTTTTAATCTCAAGACTGCCTTGAAACGGTGTGTCGTTTCCCGTCAATATCGTCACGATAGGGATAACGGTGTTCACGCCATAAGTCTGTAGAAGGTCCTCGGTCCCATCGGCGGAAAATGTGACATCCCACGCGCCATCCGGCGAAAGCGTTAATGAGTCGCCGCTTGAAAGCGTTTTGCTCTTTGTCTCCGCAACCGCTTCCACAATAAAGCCCACCGGAATCGATTTAGTAAGACGCTTGGCTGTGTAACGAATGGACGTACCTGGGGGATCAACGGTTACGGCGATAGCTAAACCGGATCCGAAATTACCGCTGGCTTTGTCCACACTGACTTTTACCGGAGGCCGAGGCGGGCTTTGATTCAGAAAATCCTTGAAGGCGTCGAATACGGCTTGATCTTTGACTATTTTTTCATGCCCGGCGATGGAGGCGCCCAGATTAATGCGTTTATTGAGGTCGGCTCCTTCCTTACGTCCCGTATCCGGATTTTGCCCATCAATGAAGTCGTTGGCGGCGGTAAACGCCACATATTGAATTTGATCGTTGTCCAATGAAGTGACTTTTTTCCAACTGCTCACTGGCGCAATCTGATCGGCCACGTTGTCTTCACCAAAAGGCGTTTCGTCTTCAACGTTTTTAAAGACATGCGAGGTCTTTATGAATTCGCTGCCGCGTTCAAATTCATCGATACCGCCCTTTAACGCTAATCCATGCAGCGCGCCGGCAAGGCAAACCACCGTGCTGACCGAGTCGAAGCGGCTATTCGAGTTGTTCCATCCTCCATTCGAACCCAAGCCTCTCAAATAGCCTTCCGTCATCGTACAACCCAGCGAATGGGCAATGATGTCCAGTTTCTTCACATCCAGATACGTTTTTACCTTGTCGATAAAGGTTCTGAATGCATCGATGTGGCGGCGATGCACGCCGTTATTCATATCCGGCGTCGTATTGTTTTCTCCCAGATAATCCATGGCCCAGATTTCAGAAGGCTGGTAACCAATAGCCATCAGAAATTTTTTCATCGACTGCATGCCGAATTTAGGGTCGGCGGAATTTGACGCATTCCCATGAACGAGAATGACAGGCGTTCTCTTGATGGCGGCTCTGTGCTGCGCTTGATTTTTGGAGGCGTCGCCGCCAAACCCGGTAAGGTTGCTGGAGAAATCTCTTGGAAAAATATTCATGACGTAAACCTTTCTACTACCGTGTTCTCGGTATGCGTCAACCATTAAGCGATGCCTAAGAAGCAGGCAAAAATAGCGAAGCGCCGCTGAGACGCGGTATCAATCGAATGTTGCTTCGTATAAACCCGGATGAAAAAAGCGGCGATCCCATAAGTGTCCGGGCTCGCCGCTAGCGGTCCTGACGGACGCTTACGGCGCCTGTACAAGGCCGGCGCCCACATCCTGCCCGGATAACTCCAGCCTACGCGCGTTTTGAGTCAGCAAACTCATTAACTCACGACCGCGCATGTCCGGAACTGCCTCGGCGAAAAGCGCGGCGATGCCGGCGACATGCGGCGTAGCCATGCTGGTTCCGTCGATCGTGTTGTATAGCTGAGGGCCGATCCAACTGGAATAGACATCAACGCCTGGCCCCGCAATATCGACTTGACCGCCTGGCAGAGCGCGGCCTGCATTGGAAAATGGGGCCACCTGCATCCTCTCGTCGAGGGCGCCAACCGCCATGATCGATGGACAATTGGCGGGATGATTCACGGGCAGAAGACGGCGGAGTGGCCGCCTGCTTTCATTACCTGCCGCAGCAATAATCAAGGTACCTTGCTTAAGCGCCCGTCGGGCTACTCTCTCAAAGGCTGTCGAGAAGGGGGCCATACCTACCTGCGCGCCAAGCGACATGGAGACGATTTGGCAAGCATTGGTGATTGCCCAATTGATACCGGCCAGGATTTCGCCATCGGTTCCTCTGCCTCTATCGTTCAACACTTTTCCTGCAAAGATCTCCGCTTCATACGCAATGCCGTACCGTGGCAACCGATTCGGGAGTAATGGACCGCATGCTGTGCCAATGCAATGGGTGCCGTGTCCATGGCGATCCTGGGCATCCTGCGGGTTTTGATTCGCTACGAACGACTGCGCGGTGATTTGCCGCCTCTCGAAGTCTGGATGACGCCGGTCAAACCCCGTGTCGAGAACAGCAATCCGGATGCCCTTGCCGCTAAACCGGGACACCGCCACCTTGGTCAGTTGCAGTCCCCAGGTCACCTCGGATTCATCCAGCGCCGCAACGGCGATTTCACCTTCAAGCTCGCTCGGCATCCCGGCGGACGCCATGATTTTATCCACCAGCCGATTGACGGCGTCTCGATACCCCTGAAAATATTCCAACGGCAACACTGTGTCGGAACTCAAATCGGGAGGGGAAACAGGTTCACGTAATGGCACGACAACAGGAGGTTCCACCCACTCCTGCCTTTGTCGTCTTAGTTCCTGCGTCGCGTACACCACTCTTTCTGGTTCAACCGCGACAATCGCACTCGCCGCCCCACCTGCCGCCGCTACGCCAAGCGGTTGTATCTGATCGGGCGGTGCATCTACAACGGCGATACCCAGCTTTTCAAAGACGCAAGACCTCTCGCCAGCAACTCCCTCGCCGGACATGTCGTCCGCAAAATCGGACATCCTGGGGATATCTTTTATTCCCGCGATGCTGTTTAACTCGTTGACGCCTTCCTCCAAGGCGTCATGGTCAAACAGGACCAGATATCTTCCGGTCGTTTCAGGCGGAACAATACCCATGCCTCCGCCGGATGCCATATTCGAACCGGTCGTTCCTTCAGTGCCGGAGGCAAACTTGCCTCGCTTTGAAGTTCCCATTGCACTACTCCTTCATTACCTTCATTACATTGAAAATGTTCACAATCGAAAGGGAATGCCCACCGATGGCGCACGGAATGGCTCCAGTACTGTGTGCAATTAACCAAAGGAAAAGAATGGAATCTGATCAAACAGCCCTTAGCGTTCATGAACTTGATCGCCAATAAAAAATGGCGGTCGCTAAGGCGGGGGTCGGCGTTGCTGCATTGCAAAGCGTCGGCGCTCGCACTGCCCAAATTAAGGTCACCGTTTGATGAACGGCGATGGAGATGATATGGAGATGATGTTGTTGCTTATTTTAGTCTAGCGGCCCAATCGCGCATTACAAGTTAAAACTGCTACTGGACATCGCTATCCGGTGGCGCAATTTGAATTTCTCGGGCCTCTTCAACATCGGCAACGCCGTTTATCCGCTTCAGCGCATCGACCTTCGCTGAGTCGATTGAGCCGGTAATTACGCCAATGGATTTCAACTGTCGGTCAACAGTCATACCGGACCTCTTAAGTTCGTCCACCACTTCGGAAAATCGATCCTTATACTGGTCGTCCACCACTACGCTTAGATTCACAGCAAGCATTTCAAAATCCTTTATCAAATGGGCAGTGAGTAACGCCGCCTGTTTCCACCCCTGCCCCAAGAGCCCGGGCAGAAATATACAATAGGCTCTAGAAAGTATCCGCATTTAGATTGAACGCACTAACCTCATGCTGAATCCACTCAGAGGCTCCTTAACCTTTTTATAGAACTTGTGACTTGCCTCGACAAGAACGCACTCAAAATAAGCAGCGTCCTTCGGCTATCGTTTGGGAATAGTAGCCGCTCCTAAAATAAAAACGTCTGCAATGGCCCGATCATCTCCCCGCATCATTAACAGAAAGAGTTTTTCCGACAGCGTCTGCGCGGACTGCATTCGGCGTGTGATAAACGGTGTAACGTGAAGATTCAATACAGCGAAATCCGCTTTCCTCGTGGGCGTCAGATTGCCGATTCAATCAGCCAGACCGAGCGCTTGCGCATTACCCAGCGTCGCCATTCTCGCCTCGGATGATGAATCGCAATTATTTCGCCCCATATGCTACGAGGCGGGATGGAAAAAGGTGAGAGCATGGGCGCAGAAAGTTTCGAAGTGTGCAGAACTGGCCCCAAAGCCCAAATAAGGGGAAGATAAACTTTTTTGCGCTTCCAGAGGGCTGTTATGACCTTAACCCTTCTCCCTTCCACGCCGGAAGACATCGCGGAAGTTACAAAGCGTTGCAAGACCATGGTGACTAAACGCGCGTTGGCTTCCGCGGGCGCCAGCATTGTTCCGGTTCCCGGCCTTGATCTGGCGACTGACATCGGTCTTCTCCTGCAACTTATCCCCGACATCAATCGCGAGTTTGGCCTGACGCCGGATCAAATCGAAGCGCTGAATCCTCGGAAGAAATTAATGGTTTACAAAGCCGTCGTGGCGCTCGGCGGCGCCATGATTGGACGTGTGGTGACCAAGGAAGTCGTGGTTCATGCGCTGAAGGCGGTTGGCGTGCGGATTACCGTCAAACAAGCGTCCAAACTAGTGCCTATCGCAGGGCAGGCGGTATCCGCCGCGCTTGGCTTTGCGGCGATGCGTTATCTGGGGCTGATGCATATTGAGGACTGTGTGCGCGTTGTGGAGCAGGTTATTCGCGAGGAGAAAGCGGCGGCGAAAGAGTATCCAAAAGCCGAGCGTATTTTCGAGGGGCGATGATCGAGTCGTGTGGGCGATTCGCCCTGAGGCGCCTAACGCTTCCGTTTCTTAATCCAGTTCTTGTCGATAATCGCGGCGATGATAAGGCCGAAAGTGATGAGTCGAGCGAGGTAGAAAAGCGGCTCGTCTTCTTCGGAGAAGTGAGAAAGACCCAGCGTCACTCGATGCACGGCGTCGAGTGCGAATGCGATAGCGAACAGGAGAAAAAAACGATCCCGTGTTTGTTTCCAGAAGCGCAAGAAGAACAGCGCGGCCACCAAGGAAGCCATGGCGATCGCGCCTAGTAAGAGAGAGCCCATTTTTACTCCGTATCCCAGATGAGGCCATACAGCAACACCAGCATGGCTATCAGCGCCACGCTTGATCTAAGAATTGAAAGACTGATGTCGGCCGGCAGTAGAAGTTTATCGATCACCAATAGCAGATTGTTAAGCGCCAAGCCTACAAAACAGAGGCCGCTCCACAGAAGCAGTCGGTATCGTCCTTTGCGGTACGCCACGAGTAACAAGACAGCGCAGATTGTCGCCGTCAGCGCACACAAGGAATAGATAATGCCGGCCATGGTTAGGAGTCCTTCCGTAGATTGAATGCGTCCGCGAATTCCTGAATTCGGCGAGAGGGTTTGGAATGGATCAGATTGGTTATTGGAATGAGGTGCGTCGCGTATAACTGAGCCAATCGGTCGATCATGGCCTCGGCGTTTTCAAGGGATGGTTGATAGCGGTAAGTCTCATTGCTTTCGGCCACGAGGCCCAGGCCGTGAAGGCGCGTGAGGACGGCCCGCGCATTTTTTTCGGTGACATATAGTCTCTGAGTGATACTTCCGATGTCCCATGAGACATCGGGACTGCGCCAGAGCAATAACAGCGCCTCCATGTGAGAAATGGAGTCGATGTGTTTGAGAATGAATTCTTGAATGTCCGGTGGGATAGGGTTATCGACCATGCTGCGGAATTTCTCATGAACCGGGTTACGGTAGCAATAGGGAACGCCACCTTCAAATTTAACGTACCGTAAGCGGCCGATTGCCGTCGCCATTCCACCTCGTTTCAGAATTACATTTTCAGCGGCTTGAAATACCCCGTCAGTTCTAGATAACCACGCCCCACCGGCTTTCCATCCCGCAACGCTGTCACTGCCCCTTCCCAATAAACCGCGCCGGTGCTTGCGCGGCTATCCAACTCCTGATCGTCCATCAATGGATCGAGATCCAACATCCATTGTCCCGCTTGCACGCGCATGGCTACTGGATAGCGCGCATTGGTGCGCGAGGAAGTCCAATGACGTAGTGGTTCGAAGCGAACTGTCGATGGGTCATAACGAGTCAACTTGCCGTCACGGTCGCGGTAGGTTCCGCTTGCCCAGAGCGGGGCGCCATTCTTATCGCGGATCTGGAACGCCATGAGCGCGCCGCCGTCATCGAGATTGACGCCAGTCCAATCCCAACCCGTTGCATCTGCAGCCAGGTAGGCGGTTGACCACTCGTGATCCAGCCACGCGCCGCCTTGCACCTCTTCCTGTGTGCCGTTGCGAGTCAATGCGCCGGTGACGCGAAGCTGCGGTTCGCTGTAGTAGTAACTCGCCTGTTCGGGATGCGGTCCCTTTTTGCTGAAGCCTTGATCGCCTTGCGGCAGCAGCGGTTGCGTTGGCGTGAATGAAAGTTGAAGGCTGAACTCGCGGCTGTGAATCTGCGTGTTGTATTTTCCATCGCGGCGTAGCAGACGCCAGTCGTTGATCCACGTATCCGTATCGCCTTCCTTTGCCCCCGCCATATTGAAAGCGTTACGGGCGACGCGTTGATCGTGCAACAGCCGGCCGATTGTCGGATCGGAGATTGCGGCATGTGCGAAGATCAGTTGCTTCGGCGCGAATGCGCTTGGGTTGGCTTCGTCGATATTTATCCTCGACCGAAAGAAGGTGACCTGGAATCCGACCGATTTTCCGTCCTTCGTTTTTAGCCAGCCTGTTACATACCACCACTCTGTCCGGTAATCGGGATGAGCGCCATAGTCGCGGGGGAATTGCAGCGTGTGTTTCGGTGTGACTGCGGGGTACACAGGCGGCGCGGCATTAGCGAGAAGCGTCATGATAAAAGAAAGCGTCACCGCTAAACCCCAGCGTTGCATGTAGGAGCGAGCTTGCTCGCGATTGCGTGCATGGCCCCACAAACTTTGCGTAGCCAGCGAGCGACTTCCCAAAAGCGTTATTCCACGTCTCCACAACATTTTTGTTACCAATCCTCTCTTACCGCTGTAACCGCCGCCGTGGACATGGCTCGTCTTCCGCTTGCCGCCGCTGTGGCGGCTGCCGATGCGAGTAGCGCGACGGCGATAGCGACAAGCAACATCCAAGGCGCATGCAAATCCATCGTCCACAGAAACGACTGAGGATTCACCACGTAAATCAGAATCAGGCTGATGATCCATCCCAGTCCTAAACCCACAACAACGCCGAGCAGCGCCAACAGTCCGCCTTCCATCGCAAGGACCCCCGCGACTTGCGCGCGCGTCATACCGATATGGCGCAGCACGCCGAACTCCCGGGTGCGCGCCAACGCTTGGGCGCCGAAGCTCGCCGCAACGCCAGCGAGGCCGATGACGATCGCTACTGCTTCGAGTAGATAAGTCACGGCGAAGCTGCGATCGAAGATGCCCAGGCTGATAGCGCGGATCTCACCGGGTTCGGAGAACTCCAGCCGCTCGCCGCCCGACAATGTCGCGCGTAATGCGGCGATGACCCGATCAGTCGAAAAATTCGGCGCAAGCCACAAGGCCGCGTCGCTGACGCGTGCGTCGCCGGTGAGCTTTTGGTAATCCTCGTCCCGGATAACGATGCTCCCGTGTTGCCGCCCGTAGTCTCGCCAAACGCCGGCGACAAAGCAGGGGGCGTTCTTGCCGTCCAATGGCAATTGCATGGTTTTGCCGACATTAAAGCCATACAGATCCACCATCGCCTCGGACACCCAGATCGGGATAGCGCCGTGTTCGGGAATGGAGGCCGTTCTCCCAATCAGAGGCAGACGGGCAGTAGGATTGTTCGCATCGATGGTCCGACTTATCAGCGTGACAGGCGGACGCTTTGAATCCAGTATCAACTGGTTAGTGCGCAGAAATTCGGCGCGGATGACGCCATCGGTTGACCGAATACGATCCATGTCCCCGGACGCGAGAAAGGCCGTATCGCCGTTAGCCGCTGCGCGTACATACAAATCCGCGGGCAGCACATGGATGAGCCACTGGTCCACCGATTCGCGAAAGCTCGTCACCATGATCGCCATCGCCACCATTAAACTGAAGCTGGCGATGATGCCGGAGATCGCCAACGATGCGCGGCCGGGCGCGCCAGCCAGCGTGGCGACAGCCAGTTGGATCACGGGTTGCGACGCTGTCGGAAAACGGGAGAAAAGCGCGTTTGCGATAAATGGCGCCAGACTGACGCCGCCTATCAATAGAAGCGCAATGGCGAAATAACCGCCGAGGGGCAATCCCGCGATTGGCCTCAGCGTTGTTAGCAGCAGCCCCATGCTGATCAACGCCAGCCCTAACCAGGGAGAGCGCAATTTGGCGAGCGTTGATTCTTCATCGCCAGCTTTCAGGGCTTGTGCGGGTTTGGCGTTCGCCGCTTCCAGAGCGGGTGGCAGAGCGCCGGCTATCGTCGCGGCGACGCCAAGCATTAGAAAAACGCACGCGGATAATGCATCGAAGTGGACGTGCGGAGCCACGCCTTTGAAGTAGCCGCCCCCGAGATCGCCGCCAAAGTGTGCGAGAACAATATCCGCCGTCGCATAGCCGCCGGCGATTCCCAGGACGCTTCCAAGCGCGCCAAGAATGACGCTCTCCATTAGCAAAAGTCTGACGATTTCTCTCCGTTGCATACCGATGACTCGCAGCAGGGCAAGCTCCGCGCGGCGCCGAACGACCGATAACGTCTGGCTCGATAACACCAAAAAGCCGCCGGTAAAAAGTGCGACCAGCGCCAGCACGCTCAGGTTGATTCGATAAGCGCGAGAAAGATTCGAGACGCGTGTTTCGTTATCGTCCGGCGTGCTGGCGATCACGCCAGCCGGCAAAAGCGGCGTCAGCTTGGCGCGGAAGTCCTCGACGTTAACGCCCTGCGCAAGCTTCAGATCGATGCGTGACAGCATGCCCATACGATCAAGCCGCCATTGTGCGGCGCCGATATCCATGGCGGCGAGACGTAACCCGGCGCCGGCGTTCGGCAGCGCGCCGGCGATGCGAAGATGAATGGTTTGCAAGCCTACCTGAACGTCGATTGTTTGCCCCGCTTCTACGCCGAGCCAACTCGATGCCGCCGGCGACAGAAAAATCGCGTTAGGGTCGAGGAAGGCGGGCGGGGCATTGCGTTCCCGGTCCTGCGAGGAGGGCGTGGTCTGTCCAATCAGATTCGGATGAACGGCTCCCGCGCGAAAAACGTCGATGCCCACGATACGCAACGTTTCCTTCTGACCGGGAATTTTCGCATCCACCTCCACGATCGGGCTGGCGGCAGCGACTTCCGGCAGCCGGGCAATCAGTGGATACAGCTTATCGTCGAAGCCCAACCGAGGTCCGCGAATCTC
>DATLHW010000532.1:0-5464 GCA_035539675.1 Burkholderiales bacterium
GTTAACGCCGCTGACCGAATACACCGACCGCATTATTGTTCGGCTCAAGGACGAGCCAGCGTCGAGTAAACGCCAAGCCATGTCCCAATCCAAGGCGCAAAGCTTGAGCGCGAAAGCCGGGGCTCACCTTCTCCCCGTCCGTGCTGCCGGCGAGCAAACGCAGATCGTTCGTCTGACGCATCCGATGCCGCTCGCCGACGTCCAAAAAATCACCGAAAAACTCCAGCAAGACCCAACCGTCCTCTACGCCGAACCGGACCGCCGCAAACATGCGCAGGCCACGCCGACTGATCCTCGCTACGCTCAGCAATGGTATTTGTTCGAAAGCATGGGTGGGATCAATGCCCCATCCGCATGGGATATAACGACGGGCTCTTCGTCCATCGTCGTCGCGGTGATCGATACCGGCGTCATTCGCACAAATCCCGATTTGCAATCTCGATTGCTGCAAGGCTACGACTTCATCGGCTCGGATAACGACCTCACCCGTAGCGATGGCGATTCGGGAACTCTATTCGCCACTGCCAACGACGGGAACGGCCGGGACAACGATCCTTCCGATCCAGGCAATTGGATTGCAGTCGGAGAAGCCGGCGTCTCTCCTTTCGAGGATTGCACGCAACCGGAAGACAGCTCATGGCACGGCACGCACGTCACCGGCATTCTCGGCGCCGCAGCCAATAATGGTTTCGGCATCGCGGGCATCGATTGGAACGCCAGAATTCTGCCTATCCGCGCGTTAGGAAAATGCGGCGGCTACACCTCCGACATCATGGACGCCGCGCGTTGGGCTGCGGGCATTACAGTGCCCGGAGTTCCTAACAATCCCACGCCAGCCCATGTCATCAACTTGAGCCTTGGCGGATCGGGCTCTTGCAGCGCGTTCGAACAAGGGACCATCAACCAGATTCTCTCAACAACAAACGTCAGAGCGATCGTCACTTCCGCAGGAAACGGAGGCGGCAGCGCATCGAACAAGTCGCCCGGCAACTGCGCGAATGTCATCAACGTAGGCGCCACGGATCGCGACGGCAATCTTCCCGCTTACTCCAATAGAGGGCTCGCTGTCGCCATCAGTGCGCCGGGCGGAAACGACAACACATCCTCATTCAACGGCAGCGGGATCATTAGCACCTCTAATTGCGGCGAGACCAGTCCTATTCTTTCGGCGGCGGCTTGCTCGAATGCGGGGGACCAACTGGCGACCGGCTCGCCTTATATCGCCTTCTTTTTCGTCGGCACCAGCGCAGCGACGCCGCAAGTGTCGGGCGCCGTTTCGCTCATGCTTGCCGTCAATCCCACACTAAGCGCCTCCGACATCTACTTTATTCTTAGAGGGGCGGCTCGCGCATTTCCCGGCGGCAGTAACTGCTCGCCATCCCTCTGCGGCGCCGGCATTTTGGACGTGTCCGCCGCTGTACGTGAGGCGGCCCGGAGACAAGGCGGCATAAACGCCCCTACCAGCGATGGTGACGGCGGTGGAGGCGGCGGGGGTGGTTGCGTCACGGGAGGCGGAGTAGCCGACATCAGCCTGCCACTACTCGCGCTCGGCGCGTTACTGGGGCGCCGTCGACGTGGAAAGCGCGCTTAAAGACAAAGTTTTCTGGGCGGCGCTCATTGCCGCCCCTTTATTTTGGTTTGCCTTATTCCTCTGGAAAAACCCATCCCTCGACTTTGCGTGGCCTGCGCAAATGCCCGGGAGCTTCCTGATGCTCACGTTGGTCTTCCCCGTTTTGGAAGAGTTGGCGTTTCGGGGGTTCGTGCAAAAGGCTCTATACGACACAAGATGGGGTAAGAAAAACTGGCTAGGCTTCAGTGCGGCGAATCTACTGACTAGCATGATCTTCGCCTTTGCGCATTTGGCGCGTCATTCGCCCATGTGGTCCGCCCTCGCCTTTTTCCCCTCGCTGATTTTTGGGTTTTTTCGAGATCGTTATGATCGGATAACGCCCTCCATCTTGCTGCATGTCTTCTACAACGCTGGCTATTTTTGGTTTTTTGGAGCGCCAACGTAACGGATATCCAAACAGCGAAATCTCAGTCGCCCATGGAAGCTTGTATGGAATAGCCTAACGTTCGAAAGCCTCGTTCACATCCATGCATTGATCCTTCACGACCGATCTTGCAATTGTGAATAAATGATCAATTCGCCAGACGGCGCCCGCCACACCATTCCCCTCACTATCAAACACTTAAACATCCTCCCGGCCCGCTCGGATTGATGGCGCATAGATTGCTTCAACACCTCACAAACAGAGCCATTTCTTACTGTTAAAGCGCTACAACTCAAGCATTTTGTGTAGCAAAAATAGATCGCTTGAGTTTTATTTCTGCCTGCAATGCTGCGGAAACACCAAGGAGAGATCAAATGCCCAAGCCACCTATAACGCCAGACATCGCGTTGACCTTGGGGCCACATCAAAAAGGGGCCGATGGAGCCAAAAAGAAAAAAGGGTATAAACCCCACGAAAAAATCGGCGCCAATAACGACTTCCTGAATATCACCGAGTTATTCCGTCGCACAGGTAAGCCCGTCGACCTGAGTCATTTAGATCCAAACCAAAAATACATTTGGGTATTAGCAAACGTTGGCGATGCAACTAACCCGCGAATGGAGTTAATCCTCGGTCGAGAGCATAAATTGAGCGAACTTAGGACGGACCGCGCCGAAGACCCTGATATGGGCAAACCTGGCCCGAGCACGGACCCCAAGCCTAGCGGTCCCACAGAGGAACCATTCGACCTTGACGAATACTTTTTATCGGACCACCAGGGAGATGTCGAAACATACCTGGCGTCGCGGCGAAAAAATATTGCTGCTGCCGAACCGGCGGTCGAAACCCGACTAACGCCTGACGACGAAAAGCAAGAAACAAAGCAGGAAGGCGAAACGAAAACGGATGAGAAAGGTAAAGACAAGGCCAAATCAGAAAAAGAGAAAATGATGGGACATGCCACGCTAGCCCACGATGGTTATATGGCAGGCGAAGCCGTGGTTGAGACAACGGACAGATTGACATTCAGATTCCTGGAATGGCCACTTGTCATTAAGCAAAAGCCCGGACGGGTGCTGACGAATAAGTCAGGACGGATGGGCGAAGGAAATCGGCCTGCGCGAGAGGCCGCCGGAATCCATAAGAACGACCTGCTTGAATTAGCCGCAACAATGTTTCAGGTGCAAACCACTGGCTTTGACCTTGTCGGAACCCGATTAATCCATCACAAAACGGATTTGATGAAAACCGTATATGACGCACATGAAAAACATCCCCATCTTGTGCCATTTGTACTTCCTCAACGTTCGAAATGGCAGCATCTCCCCGTAGACCAACGTTTGATGCCGATCATTCAGGATATCGCGACAATGGATGCAGAAGCGGTCGCCGCTAAATTTGGAGGCGACAAAGGTAAAAACATTCAACCAATAGACGAGCTAGAAAATATACCTACAGGTAGAAACACTTTAGGAGTGTTTGTCGGGCAAGACACGGACGGCAATTTCTATTTTAAGGATGCTATACAGCAGGCAACGGCGACTTTTAACAAAGTAGCCTACGCCGCCATGCCCGCGGATATTCATAGCGAATTAGCCCAACCCATCCCGTCCGCATCAGTCGGCCCAACGACGGTAATACTTCAGCTTGGCAAATCACCACCGCGGGAATTTAACAACACAGTGCAACAAGCGATTGCCGCTAAGCGGGGAACTCCCGATGAACCTCCGCTCGCTCCCAGCACGAAGCACAAGCCCTTCAATCGTTAGCCAGCGTGGCTTGTAGATACTATGAATCAGGCGAGTCGATTGCTGATTAACCCTTAAAATGAGTTTGCGATATCAAAGCTAGCGATTGGCAACGCAGCAGCGCGCCAATCAAGGCCAGACAAAATGGACAATTTATTGTTCGAGAGTCCCTTAGGCTATATCCGGGAAAGAACATGTAGGTAAAGAGCATGGATTCCGCAAATAAAATTTCTTCGGAAGGCGGTTATGGCTAACCATAGTCAAAATTCAAGCAAGGGAAAAGGTGAACTAAGCTGGATGCAAAAGCAGATTAGGGACTCTTTTCACGCTGCTGGCGCGGAAAGCGCGTTACCTATTTTTGCGGGTTTTAGGCACTCTCTTCATCAACGTTATGTTCAACGTCAGATGGAAAAGGCGCAAGCAACACTGGCCAAGTGGAACGACGTACATTCAAAAAACGAGTTAACGCCCCAGCAGTTGGATGACTGGCTTAAAGACTTGGAAAAAGCGAAACAGCATCTACCTTTTTGCCAAACCAAATTGGAGAAGGTCCTCCTACAAAAACAAGCTGAATTGAGAGAATTTCAGGAAGACCACTACGAAAACGTCGCGAATAAGTTGGATGAGGCGGCGCAAAAACCTGAAAATCAAACTAAGTACGCTAATACATTAGACCAAGAAGAACGCGAACCGTTTGCTGACAACGACGACAAGGATATGCAACTCGCGAGCGCCATGGAACAAAGTATGTGGGCCAGATGGGATGCCACAATACGCCCGCTTTACTTGCTTCAAACCGATTTAAACAATCAGCTTACGGCAATAGACTATGCCATCAACGACGCATTAGCCTTGAAACGTGTCTCCGTTGAATCTAAAGCGGCGATGCGACCGGCTGAGGCAACAAGATTTATCCGGCAAATCTCACGATCTCAGACCTACCCGTTGCGTCAATCGCAACCCGAAACCAACTCCACGCAGCGACAGACATATCAGAGGGCGATGCATCCGGAGGAAACGGCCGGATTCACCCCACAAGTCCCACGATCCCATAGCTACCCGTTGCCTCAATCGCAACTGGAAAATGATAGAGAACTGCGGGCGCTACACAGAGTTTATGATGACGTGTCGCATAGTCAATTTGTTTTGGAGACGTTAAATCAGGCGTTGCAGGCGCAATCCGATTCCCATCAAGGGAATGAGCCAGCGGTTAACGAGTCACAATCGCGCTCTAATGCAACTGCCTCTAACATTGCAACAACCGCAAGGGTCGCGACGGTAGACGCTGTTAACACCGCAATAGATGCCCTGACAACGGTGTTAGCTGCTATCGAGACTGTGATGGAGAGGAGTACTTCCGACGAAGTTCAAAGAGCGCAATTGAAGGAGAAAAGCGCCTCGGGTAAGCAAAGCAGACTTATATTGAACGAAACTATAGTCGCGCCAATTCATCGCAAGGACATAACGCCGGTTGAATATTCGAAGGAAACAGACGTTGCCCTATTTGAAGCGAAAGTTCCCGAGCGAGCTATCCCAGAACAACTTTTTCCCGGACGAAGCCCGTACAGTAATGAACCGGTGCCCGTAATGATGCGCGTTAATAAGTGTACTGCGACCTATTCGATTTCTGCAGAAGAACTCGATCATGCTATTCGAGAAAAAGAGAAGCTGACACTAACGCGAAGAAGACAGGCCAAGGATGGCGGAGATATGACGCCATTG
>DATLHW010000533.1:0-12694 GCA_035539675.1 Burkholderiales bacterium
TATGGACGCCAATATGATGCTGGCTTGGCATAACTACGGTGGTGGTAAGGCGCTGCTGGATGAGGTCTATGGCAGTCTTGGGCTGGATGTCGTGTCGTTCCTTTATGGTCCGATGCCGACGCAGCCGCTCGGTTGGTTCAAAAAGCCCGTTACGAAGGCGACCGACATGAAGGGCCTCAAGTTTCGCACTGTTGGTCTTTCAATCGATATCTTCACCGGTATGGGCGCGGCCGTGAACGCTTTACCGGGTGGCGAGATTGTTCCGGCCTTGGATCGAGGCTTGCTGGACGCGGCGGAATTTAATAACGCAAGCTCGGACCGCGTTCTGGGATTCCCGGACGTGTCCAAGGTCTGTATGTTGCAAAGCTATCATCAGTCCGCCGAGCAATTCGAGATTCTCTTCAACAAGAAGCGGTACGAGGCGCTGCCGGCGGATTTGAAGGCTATTTTGGGCTATGCGGTCGAGGCGGGTTCCGCCGATATGTCTTGGAAGGCGACCGATCGTTATTCGAAGGATTATTCGGATATGCAGACCAAGGACAACGTTAAGTTCTACAAGACGCCGGATACGGTCTTGCAGGAACAACTGAAGATTTGGGATCAGGTCGCCGAGAAAAAATCCGCGGAGAATCCATTGTTCAAGAAGGTCTACGATTCGCAACGCGCATTCGCTCAACGCGCCGTGCGCTGGCAGCAGGACACGATGGTGACGACCCGACTTGCCTATAACCACTTCTTCGCGAGCAAGGCGGATAAGAAAAAGAGTTGATTGGACGCGAGTGAGTAATAAGTGAAGTGGTGCGCGTTTGCGTTAAGCCCCCTCTCCCTTGACCGGGGGAGGAGCGCATAAGTGGCGGCTTGCTGCATTAACCTGAACGGACACTGTGCAAAAAATCCTTCTCTTCATTGATAAGATCAGCGCCTTCGTCGGAAAAGCCTTTGCTTGGCTAATACTTGGTTTGACCGGCGTCATTTCCTGGGAAGTATTCTCTCGCTACGCACTGGGCTCGCCGCACGCCTGGGTTTTCGACGCCACCAACATGATGTACGGAACGTTGTTCATGATGGCTGGCGCTTATACGTTGGCAAAGAATGGTCACGTTCGCGGCGATGTGCTGTATGGCTTCTTCTCGCCGCGCATGCAGGCAGGTTTGGACCTTGCGCTGTATCTGTTGTTTTTCATTCCCGGCATCATCGCGCTGGTGTACGCCGGCTGGGACTTTTTCCAGGTTTCTCTAGCTCAGAACGAGCATTCCTCGGTGGCGGCGGATGGCCCCCCCATATATCCCTTCAAAGCGGTGATTCCCATTGCCGGCGCGCTCGTGCTGTTGCAAGGAATCGCTGAAATTATTCGCTGCATCATTTGCCTGCGACAAGGCGAATGGCCTTCCCGCGAGGAGGACGTAGAGGAAGTCGATGTCGAAAAACTGAAAGAGATGGTGCGCGTGAAAGACGAAGATATCGCGGCGCTCGATTCGATTGTCGCCAATAAGGGGAAATCGCAATGAGGAAGGAACTGTGGTTTGGTTTTTCCATCATGGCGGTCATTATTGTTGGCGTGTTTGTGGCGCTTCCCGCGCCGTCCGAAATGACGCATGGGCATCTTGGTTTGTTGATGCTGGCGTTGGTTGTGGTCGCGATCATGCTCGGTTTTCCAACCGCCTTCACGTTAATGGGCATGGGCGTGTTGTTCGCGTGGTTCGCCTTCAATTTTGAAACACAGAAAACCCTGGACCTGATGGTGCAGCGGACCTACGCGGTCATGTCCAATGACGTGTTGATCGCGGTGCCGCTGTTTGTCTTCATGGGTTATCTGGTCGAGCGAGCGAATCTGATTGAAAAGCTTTTCAAGAGCATGCATCTCGCGATGGCGCGGGTGCCGGGGTCGCTCGCTGTCGCCACGATCATAACCTGTGCGATTTTCGCGACGGCCACGGGTATTGTCGGAGCGGTTGTTACCTTGATGGGCTTGCTCGCTTTTCCCGCCATGTTGCGGGCTGGCTACAACGTCAAGGTTGGCGCTGGCGCCATCACGGCGGGCGGTTGTTTGGGCATTCTGATACCGCCTTCGGTCCTGCTAATTGTTTATGGCGCGACAGCAGGCGTATCGGTGGTGAAGCTTTATGCCGGCGCTTTTTTGCCCGGCATCATGTTGGCGGCATTGTATGTGGGCTATGTGATTGTGCTCGCAAAGTTGAAGCCAAGCTTGATGCCGCCACTGTCCGCCGAGGAAAGCAAAGTTACGCTGCCCGCATTCGCGGAAGAGTTGTCCAGCCGAGGCGGCGTGCGCGCTTTGCCGGCGCTGCTAAACGCCCTCAAAGGTCATCGAAATGGCGGTATTCCGATGACGACGATTGTCCGAAATCTTTTTGTTGTTCTATTGCCGATCATAGCGATTGCTTTACTCATGGCGACTATTTACCGAGGCGTTACGGCGCCTCTTGCGGTAGTTTCCACGGAAGGACTCGTGGAGATGACCGCTGATGGTAGTGAAGGAGCCGCGGCCGAATCGGCGGACCCAAGCGCGCTGCAAGAACCTCAAGCGTTGACCGATGGCGTTCAGGAACCGCCCGTGGAGGGTGTGCAAGCGCCTCCTGTGTCGGAGGAAATCAAGAAGCCTTCCATCGTGGAGCAATCACCACAAACGGCGGCGCCGAATACTGACGCCGCTAAAGTTGCTGGCGAGTCTCGGCCGGCGCCTACGTGGTTTTGGATAACGCTCGCAATCTCGGCATTCGCCTTGATGATTTTCTACTGGATGTTTAATTTCGCCCGGTTGGAAATTTTCAAGATGTTATTGGCGTCGTTCTTTCCATTGGCGATGTTGATTATCGCCGTGCTGGGCTCCATCGTATTTGGCCTCGCCACGCCGTCCGAAGCGGCGGCCATGGGCTCACTGGGCGGTGTTTTACTCGCGATTGCGTACAGACGGCTGAACATGGCGGTGCTGAAGGAATCAGCGTTTCTAACCGCTAAAACATCGGCTATGGTGTGTTGGCTATTTGTCGGATCGAGCATTTTCTCCGCGGCGTTTGCGTTGCTCGGCGGCCAGGAGATCATCGAGCATTGGGTGTTATCGATGGACCTGACGCCGCTCCAATTCATGATCATGGCGCAACTTATTATTTTCCTGCTTGGCTGGCCTTTGGAGTGGACGGAGATCATCGTGATCTTCATGCCGATCTTCATTCCGCTGCTCGCTCACTTCAACATCGATCCGCTATTTTTCGGTCTACTCGTCGCGGTTAATTTACAAACGGCGTTCTTGTCGCCGCCGGTCGCAATGGCGGCGTTCTACCTGAAGGGCGTTTCTCCACCGCACGTGACGCTGAACCAGATTTTCGCCGGTATGTTGCCGTTCATGGCTATTCAGGTTTTGATGCTTGTGTTGCTCTATATGTTTCCGGAGATTGGGTTATGGCTACCCAACTACCTATATAAGTAAGGACTGTTTGTTACGTTCAACCGTGAGGATATGAAACCAAAAATCGCCGTCACCCGCGAAGTGTTCCAGGAAACGTTGGATCGGCTGTCGCAGCATTTTGATGTTAGCGATAATCAGACCGATAAAATCCTCACGCCGACCGACCTGGCGAATTTACTGCATGACAAGGTCGGCGCGCTGACAGCGCTTACCGATCCTATCGACGAGAGTTTGCTTCTCAAATGCCCCCGTTTGAAAGCCGTGTGCAACATCGCAGTGGGTTATAACAACATCGATGTTCCTGCTTGCACGAAGCGCCGCGTCATGGTGACTAATACGCCCGGCGTGCTGGATGCAACGACGGCGGATTTCGCCTTTGCCTTGCTTCTCGCGACGGCTCGCCGCGTGACGGAAGCGGAGGCGAGCTTGCGGCGCGGTGAGTGGGAGCGCTGGAAGCTCAAGCAGTTTCTCGGCGCCGATGTGCATGGGGCAACGCTGGGGATTATTGGCATGGGTCGTATCGGCCAGGTGGTAGCCCATCGATCGCGCGGTTTTGATATGCGCGTGATTTACCACAATCGTAATCGGCTGGATCCCGCCACTGAAAGCGCGTTCAATGCCGGTTACGCGGATATGGAAACGTTGTTGGGGACAGCGGATTTCGTTCTGCTAATGGCGCCTTATTCACCTGCCACGCATCATTTGATCGGCGCTCCACAACTCGCGCTGATGAAGCGAAGCGCTATTATTATCAATATGGCTCGCGGCGGAATCGTCGACGATGCGGCGTTGATAGTAGCGCTAAAGAATCGCGCTATCGCGGGAGCCGGTCTCGATGTTTACGAGAATGAACCGCAACTGAATCCTGAGTTTTTGACTTTGAAGAATGTGGTTTTGACGCCGCATATCGGAAGCAGCTCAGAGGCGACGCGCAAGAAAATGGCGATGACCGCTGCTGAAAATCTGATTGCGGCATTGACTGGTGGAACACCGGCGAACTTAGTGAATGCGCCGACGTCTTCTTGAGAACAGGTTTCTACACAAGTTCGCTTTAAGCCCCTCTCCCCTCAAGGGAGAGGGTGTATCCATACCTACGCGGAATTGTGTAGATACCTTTGCTCTTGAGGGCAGGGCGCGAAGACATTAAATGCGGAGATAAAAATGACTATCAAAGTTGGCTTCATCGGCTTAGGCATCATGGGACGTCCCCAGGCTCTCAACCTGATCAAGGGCGGTTACAAGCTTGCGGTGTACGCTCGTCGGGCGGAGTGCATGCAGCCCCTCAAGGAGGCCGGCGCCATTGTTTGTGAATCGCCCACGGATGTGGCGTCCAAATCGGACATCATATTCGTGATGGTGTCCGACACGCCGGATGTCGAAAGCGTCATTCTCGGAGAGCGTGGCGCGATTCACGGTGTGAAGCCGGGTTCGATTGTCGTTGACATGAGCACTATCTCACCCATGGCAACCAAGGTCATCGCGATGGATCTCGCGGCGCGGGGCGTCGAAATGCTGGACGCGCCTGTTTCCGGTGGCGAGATTGGCGCCATCAACGGGACGCTTACCATCATGGTCGGCGGCAAGCAGGAGGTATTCGATAAAGTAAAACCGCTTTTCGAATGCATGGGCAAGACCATTACCTTGGTGGGCGGTAACGGTGCTGGCCAAGTGGCGAAAGCATGCAACCAAATCGTCGTTGCGCTCACTATTGAGGGAGTGGCCGAAGCACTGACGTTTGCTCGCTGCAACGGCGTGGACCCGGCCAAGGTTCGAGAGGCGCTGATGGGCGGCTTCGCTGGCAGCAAGATTTTGGAGGTGCACGGAAAGCGCATTCTCGATAACGATTTCAAGCCGGGATTCAAGGTTCGCCTGCATCAGAAGGATATGAAAATCGTCACCCAAACGGCGCATGATTTAGGACTCGCGTTGCCAGGAGCGAATATGGTTGCTCAGCATCTCAATGCATTGATGGGCAGCAGCGACGGGGATTTGGATTCCTCCGCCATTGTGAAGGTGATTGAACGAATGAGTGGCAAGTAGCTGTCGTCTGTTTAGGTGCGGCGCAACATGCGCGGGCGCTTCGTCAAAACGCACACCAGGCGCATTTTATTGAGCCTCCATGCGTTCAAAAATAACTCGCTAACTAGTGGTCGTCGTCTTAAGGCGACCTTCTGTTTACCTCCAAAAAATGAAAGCAGGCTGTCGGGAAGCCGGTGTTAGCATGCCCGCGCAGTAACATAATCCTCGAAGCGGCGATTGACCGCTTATTGCCCATAGAAATGTTTTACTTTTTCGAAGGTTACTGTGGTTTGATGCGTCACCAAATAGGTGAGCGCACTCGGGTGCGTCCAATCGCGGTTTCTAAAATAATTCTGGGACGTATAAGCGGGACTCACGTAGCTGGAACGCTTTTGCGTAAGTCCTGATAAATATAAATACAGTAACTGGCTGCTTAAACGGAGAAGACGATATGAGCGGGTTCCCGATAGACCAGAAGCAGAAATCCTTAGCAACCTTACTGTATGCGGACAAAGTGGCCATGGTTTACCGGCTCGCTCCGCTCAGCGTCATCAGCACTCCTTTCATCGGTCTCTTCGCTTGGTGGGCAGCGTGGAGCGTTTCAGCGGCTCCATCGGTCAATATCTGGTTTGTCTCCTTACTCGTAATATGTTTCGGTCGCGCGATGCTCATACGCGCGTACCGAAAGGCGCATCCCTCATCTGATGCGGCGCCTCGTTGGGGGCATCGCTTCATCATCGGTATCTTCGCGCTCGGAGCGCTTTGGGGGCTTGCCGGCGGATTTCTGTTCAGCACCGGAGACCCATTGGCGCGATTGGTTCTCGCGTTTTTGTTGCCGGGAATAGCGGCGGCGGGAATTGGTACGCTTGGACCGCTAAAGTCGTCTTATTACGCTTTTTTGCTTCCGTTGATTACGCCGCTCGCGATTCATCTTGTACTCAGCGGCGATGTCGCATTCACTGGCTTAGGGGTTTCATCGGCTGTATTCGCAATGGTGTTAATGGCCGCCGCCGCTCGCTACAGCAGAACCATCGCGGAGTCTCTTCAGCTTCGCTTCGAGAAGTTTGCGTTGCTGGACAGCCTATCAAAATCCACGGAGCGGCTGGAGTGGACAAACACCTGTTTGCAACGCGAGGTCAGCGAGCGCGCCAATGCCGAGAACATGGCGCGGGAACAGAGCCGCCGATTGGAATGGTATATCGAGCAAACGCCGCTCGCCATCATCGAGACCGATCTTCAGTATCGCGTCGTGGCGTGGAATCCAGCGGCGGAGAGTATGTTCGGATACAAGCGCGCAGAAATGATGGGCAAGGATGTCATGGAGGTGCTTACCCCGCGTGACGTGCGCAATGACGCTTACCATTTCATGGCCGAGCTGATGAGCGGAAAGCAAGCCGGTTCGGGCCCGCTGCAACTGCTGACGCGCGATGGTCGGATGATCGTTGGGGAACTCCACGTTTCAGTTATCCATGACAATGCCGGCAATGCAATTGGCTTTGCCGGCGCAGTACAAGACATCACGGAGCGTAGACAGATGGACCGCATGAAAAATGAGTTCATCACGACGGTGAGCCAGGAATTGCATGGCCCGCTGCACGCCATGCGAACCGCGACGGAGTCGTTGATGAACGGGGCGGGAGGCCGCTTTGAATCGCAAGCAGTGAATCTGCTGCGTTCCATAAAAAGTCATTGCGAGCGGTTGACCAACCTGACGGAATCGATGCTGGATGTGGAGCGAATGGACTCCGGACCGGGTGGACTAACATTGCAGCCCCTCTCGCTGGCGAATCTCGCGCGCCGCGCTGTTGGGGAATGCGATGCGTTGGCGGAGCTTCGTGAGGTCCGCATCAGTCTCGTCGAACCGACAGTCGATGCAATTGTGGGGGGCGATGAAAATCGGCTTCTGCGTGCGCTTACCAGCTTAATTCATAACGCGATTAAATCCTCACCCGAAGGCGGGCGGGTTCAGGTTAGCTTGAGCGTCGCAGAATCCCAGGCTCGTCTTTCCATCGCCGACCGGCGTGCAGCGAGTCCCAGCGATTTTCAAATGCGTGTCATGAAGAAATTTTCATCGGCCGAAAACCAAGCGTTACAAAATGGAAGCGATATTTCGTTGGGTCTGTACGTTAGCAAACGACTGGTCGAAAAGCATGGCGGCAAGCTTTCTTTCGAGTCTTATCATAACGTCGGCAATACGTTTCATATTGAATTACCGCTACTGCGATTGACGGCGAATGCGCAAAGTTTTAACGCAGCGGTGTAAAGGCGTGGTGTTTAACGCCAACTGCGGCAAATGAAGCGCCTCCCCCGCAAGGCAAAGGTGTCTACACAAGTTAAATTGTCATTCTGAGCGCCAGTGAAGAATCTGCTTTTGCGGTGGTTCTACGAGCATTGAACAGCAGATTCTTCGTCGTACCTCCTCAGAATGACAGGTTTTATCGGCGTGTATCTCATCAAAAATAGACTTGTGTAGACGCCAATGCTTAAAGGGGGGGCGGGTTTATTCCATTTCCAAATTAACCGTGCACTTTGTCAGCGTACGCTTGCCGTACTAGTGGTCAGTCACGCTGATTTTTTCTGTAGGAGCGAGCTCCGCTCGCGATTGCGTCCAGGGTCTCGGGCGGAAAACTGACGCAACTCTACAGATGGGACATGGAGACATCGCTTCGCGAGCAAGCTCGCTCCTACAAATTCAACGTGACTGACCACTAGTTGTACTGTCTGCGCGCCGCTTTCGCGTCACGTTTAATTTGGAAATGGAATTAGTTACTTTTTCTATTCTGTTTTGCCACCCAGCACCGACAAAATATTTACGTAATCATCACTCCATAATCTCTCGCCATCGCGGGGCTTCAATGCCCGCCATCGGTTATCGCTGGCAAGCGTACCTAAGTCGCGATCCTGGCGCGCAAGCACGATGACCTCTGCACTACTGGCGAGAATAATATTGGTTTCATCTCCCCGTTTGTCGCGATTAATTCGGCCAACAAGACCGGCGTCCTTGGCGAGGTTAGCGACCACCGGCTCCAGGTTCATATGACGGTTGGAAACATGAAAGGCGATCACGCCGCCTGTGCTCAACTTCGCCAAGTAACCGGCGATCGCTTCTCTCGTCAACAAATGAGTGGGAATCGAATCCGATGAGAACGCATCGACGACGATCAAGGTGTAGTGATTGTCCGGGGAATTTCCTAGCGTTAGCCGAGCATCTCCAACTTTTACATCCACGTCAGGCGGGCAGTCACGCAAGTAGGTGAAGTGTCGTGACGCTTTTGCTATTTGCTCAACGAGCGGGTCCAGTTCGTAATAGGTCCACTTATTACCTTTCTCTCCGTAACACGTTAACGCGCCGGCCCCAAGGCCCACCAGGGCGACATGACGGCCGCGCAGCCGTTCTTGAAGCATCTCGAATAAATCGCCAAAGGGTCCGCCGCGGTGATAATAACTTCGAGGCTCAAGAGCGAGCGCGGGATCTCGCGATTGTGCGCCATGCACTGTCGTTCCGTGCATCAGCACATTGAGGTCGGATGTTTTGTTGTAGTACAGCCGATAAATCCCAAAGAAGCTGCGTAGTGGCGAATCAAGAAGTTGAATACTGCCAACCCCTAGATTGAGTCTCGGCAAAAGCAAAAAGCCGATTAGTAGCACTGCAACGCTGAGGCCAAAGCGAACAGGCCTTTTCCTGAATCTGAACACGATGACACTAGCGGGACATATCACAAACGCGGTAGTCATCAGCGAAAGCGTCAAAGGCGCTTTGCCGACGAGCGCAAAGAGACCGTACATGGCCAACAACATGACCGTTAACAGAGCTAAGGGATAGAGCACATCCTTTAGCTTGTCACGCAGTTCCGTCACATGCGCATGAGGCCGTAGAAAACACGCCAATGCAAGTACCAGCGGATATTCCAAGGGTTCAGAAAACACCACGGGCGCCACCAAAGCGTTAAATACGCCTCCAAGCGCGCCGCCAAGTGACATCCATAGGTAAAACTCCGTCAGGTGCGATGCTTGCGGGCGGCTTCTCACCAGTTCACCGTGGCAAACCAGGGCGGTAACGAAAAACGCTATCAGATGCACGCTTGATTTCACGAGCAAGCCCAACAAGCTGGACGCCAGCATTACGAGGGTCACAGCCGGAATAACCAATCCTTGCACGCTTAACATTTGATCGTGCGCGTTCCACCGGCGGGAAAATACGAGGACGAACGTTGCGAGATAAAGGACAAGCGGAACCATCCAGAAAAGCGGCGCCGCCGCTATATCCGTGGTGATGTACGTCGTGACGCCTAACAACAGGCTTGAGGGAGTAAAAGACAACAGTAACCAACGAATGCGTTTACTTCCTGTCACCGGCGCATCGTTTTCAGAATCCGTCACCGGCGCGGATTGCTCTGATGAGCCATTCCAGTAAAAGAGTAATGCGCAAACGACGAGCCCGATAACCAGAACCGAGAATCCGATATTCGTTGTTTTTAGCTGGCGCCCTAAGTCAAGAATAGGCTCGACAATCGTTGGATAACTCACCAAGGCGATCAAACTGCCGAGATTACTCGCGGCGTAAAGAAAATAAGGATTTTGTGAGTCGGGATGACGAGTATGTGAAAACCATTTCTGAAGTAAAGGCGCGGTGCTGGAGAGCACGAATAGGGGGGCGCCAACGGATACAAAAAGGGTTTGCATTAACCACGGGATGGGATTGTCCGCATCCGGCAAAGGGACGGTCGTTAGCACGCCGATCGGAAAGTACAGGAGCGTCGCGAACGCTAGACAAAGATGGAGGATGGCCTGACCACGCAACCCGAACAGTCGCCCACTGTAGTGTGCATGGAGATAACCAGCGAACAGTATTATCTGGAAAAACACCATGCAGGTGTTCCATACCTGCGGACCACCGCCCAGCTTTGGCAAAAGCAATTTTCCGATGAGGGGCTGGATCAAGAACATCAATGAGGCGCTACATAGTAAGGTCGCCGAGAACATCATGACCAGCAGGACGTCTTGGATGTTCTTCATGATTGGGCGCTCTGGGTTGTCTTGATTGTTAGAGGTCACGCATCAGGCCTTTTATATGAGCTTAGGATCGGGCACGGAATAACTTCCCGATTTATCCTGCGTCTGCCAGGCAGCGCTACTGCGTTGCCCCTCGCTTATGTAGTCTCGCTACACCGCGCTTCGGGGATGAGCGCCTCTTGTGCCCTCCGGGTATGCAGCGCATCCCGGCAGACTTGTCTAAATCGGGAAGTTATTCCGTACCCGAACCTTAATCTATCTCAACACGATAGCTAGCGGCTCATTGCTATTTTCCGAGATCTCCAAAATTCGTCCGGATGAATCGAAGAAATACAAATTCTTGGAACTGGCCGTGACGCGTGGATTATTGTGGTTCGGCCAACTAATACGCGCACACAATTTACCAGTCTTCAGTCGAATCAAAAACCAATCGATGCGCCCGGTTTGCGAAGGGCCGGCGACAAGCCAATCGTTCGTCAAAAAAAACGCGATTCCGTCCAGCGCCTCCGAGATTCCTGGGAGCGGCGTGGAAAATGAATGGGGACCATAGTTATACGTCAGCGATACGCCGCCGCTTGTCTCGCTATCGAGCATCAAATAAATGGCGTCGCCGGTCGGGGTAAGCCTTGCGAATCGTTGTGGTGAGACCCATTCCGGCATTGAATCGCGCCCGACTAATCGACGCCCAGGGAGTTGGTAGCCCCACAACTCCGTTCCCGTTGGCGTTGTCACGACAAGGTGTTCGGAGTGGGGCGTCCGGCTAAGGGCTGCCACAGGGCCTGGGAGATCGGATACATGCCACAAAACATCACGCAGGGAGTGGGCCGTATCCAGCACCAACAGTCGGTCATTGGATACGACAGTCCATGCAATACCGTCGAATCCAGTGGCGAAGTGAGTAAGCGGCAAGACGCCAAGATCTCTCACGTGGTGGGTCACAAGGTCGATCCGGGCGACTCGCCAAACGGTGTCTCGCTTGGCCAGCGCAAGGGCGACATGACCGCTATCGCCAATAACCAATCTATCGGCCGCTATTGCATATCGCTGCAACGTATCGCCGCGTGAATCGATCATCGCAACGCCGACATCGCCTTGCGCAATCAGAAAACAGTTGGGCCGGAGATAGGCTATATCGACGATTGGTTGGAGACCAGAGTCCGGGGCTGACCATTTTCTCGGCGTTGGCGCGTCTTGCAGTGGAATTGGTTCGGGCAACGTTGGTAGTTGAAGCGGCGGTAGATCGGCTTTCAGCAGGGGATCGTTCGCTAGTTTGATCAATAGATCCAGTTCGTTTCGCGTCAATTGATTTGCGTTTTGCATTCGATCCGCCAACAACTGCGGCAGTATCGCGCGTGCGAGCTTGGACATTGCCGCGCTCTTTCCCTTCACTGCGAGCAGCGCTGCGGCGAATTCCGCTCGCGCATACGCCTCGGGTCCATCACGAAGTGCGATTAGGCGATCGGCATATCGCTCTATCGTATCCGGCAACAGGATAGCCCGCTGCACCAACGCACGAGCGGCCAATCCGCCATCGCCGGTCTCCGCTACCTTTAACCATTTTGCCGCCACGTCTCGCGCCTTCTCCACCGGCCAGATGACCTCAACGGCTTTTAGCCATTCCCCTTGTGTCACCAAGGCAGTAGCCCATTTCAAGCGAAGTCGTTGCGCCAGCAGGGGGCGTTGCTTCTCCAATAGCAATACAGCAGCGGAGAAAGCATTGTCCCGGCGCGCTACTTCCATGGCTCGGTCCCATTTGTCGGCGAGGCACAGCAGGCGAACGATGGCGTCCGGCGAAAAGTCCCACGAAAGAGCGAGTTCGGCCGCTTGCGCAAATCGGTTGTGGCGTTCCAGATAATCAATCGCTTCCCGCCGCACTTGCAGTAGCTCGGCGAGGACGAATACGGCTTCGTCTATTCGTCTTTCGCGATCCAGTCGTTGAAAAATGGTGCGATAAAGTTTTCGAAGGTAGTCGCTTAATTCTTCTCCAAGGCCCATGTCGACGCCCGGACTCAATCCAGAGCTGAGCGATAAATCCTCGCGAGGTCTCGGCGTGTTGAATGCTTGCCCACGGGATGGGCTGTCGTCGGCCAATGGAATGGCGTGACGCAGCGCTTCGCGGATATCGCCGTCGTCGAAGAGCTTGAACATTCGGCGTAGATAGGCGGCATTTCGCCATCCCAGCAAACGCGATACTCGCGTTATAACCGCGACTCGGGAAAGCCATTCTCGCCATCGTTG
>DATLHW010000534.1:0-8290 GCA_035539675.1 Burkholderiales bacterium
TTCAACGATATAAACTGCTGCTGCTCGGCAGGAACATCATCTTCCGCGTAAATAGCTTCAACTGGACATTCAGCGACACAAAGCGTGCAATCGATGCACTCGTCAGGATCAATAACAAGAAAATTCGGACCTTCACGGAAGCAATCCACCGGACAAACCTCAACACAATCGGTGTATTTGCACTTGATGCAGGACTCGGTAACAACGTAGGTCATGAATATGCTTTCAAATCAGATTTTGGTGCCAGCGTTATCGTGAAAACAGGCTATTATTCTAACAGAAACCGCAAATGCGGAACCGTTGCTTTCCGGGCAACACAGCAATCGACCTTGCAGCGACGCGGCGCTTCAATTGAAATATTCGCTTTCATCCCACTTGACCAGCATCGAGAACTATATTGATTTTTTCCATCAGCCGTGGGTACCATATTTTGCCAAGTGCGCTTCAGCGCAGTCTCTGCATTCCCCGTTCCCCCTTTTCGAGAAGACCATGAACGCTAATATTAACCACGTTACCGACGCAAGTTTCGAGCAGGAAGTACTGCAATCACAAACGCCAGTGTTGGTCGATTATTGGGCGGATTGGTGTGGCCCCTGCAAGATGATCGCCCCGATTCTCGATGAAGTCGCCAAGGAGTACGGTGGCAAGCTGAAGATCGTCAAGATGGATACCGACAAAAACTCCGACATCCCCGTTAAGTACGGCGTGCGCGGCATTCCAACCCTCATGCTTTTCAAGAATGGCAATGTGGAAGCGACCAAGGTTGGCGCACTATCTAAATCGCAGCTCGCTGCTTTCATTGACAGCAATTTGTGAAGCGTTTATTCTGCCTTTAGTCAACCAGCCGCAAATTCAAACATGTGTTGCGGTGAATTCACATAATCGGCTGGTTCCCCTTCTTTAATTTAATCCCTTCCCGTTTCATTCCTGCCAGCGTTAGCGAAAGTCTATGCACCTATCGGAGTTAAAGAACCACCAAATCACCGACTTGGTGGAAATGGCGATAGCCAATGAAATTGAGGGCGCGAATCGTCTGCGTAAGCAAGAACTTATTTTCGCCCTGCTCAAAAATCAAGCAAAGAAAGGCGAAAGCATTTACGGCGAAGGAACGCTGGAAGTGCTTCAAGATGGTTTCGGTTTTCTGCGCTCTCCCGACACGTCGTACTTGGCTGGCCCCGATGATATTTATGTGAGCCCCAGCCAGATTCGCCGGTTCAATTTGCATACCGGCGACTCGATTCAAGGTGAAATTCGTACACCGAAAGACGGCGAACGATACTTTGCTCTGGTCAAGGTGGATTCCGTCAACGGCGGCCCACCGGAAGGCACCAAGCACAAAATCCTTTTCGAAAATTTGACGCCGCTCTTCCCCACCGAGCCACTCAAGTTGGAACGGGAGATAAAAGCGGAAGAAAACATCACCGGTCGGATCATCGACATGGTCGCCCCAATCGGTAAGGGTCAGCGCGGACTTTTGGTGGCCTCGCCGAAATCGGGCAAAACCGTCATGTTGCAACACATCGCCCACGCCATCGCCGCAAATCATCCGGAAGTGGTCCTGATGGTGCTGCTCATTGACGAGCGCCCGGAAGAAGTGACGGAAATGCAACGCTCGGTAAAGGGTGAAGTCGTTTCCTCCACCTTCGACGAGCCTGCCACTCGTCACGTTCAAGTCGCCGAAATGGTGATTGAAAAAGCAAAACGCCTAGTGGAGCACAAGAAGGACGTTGTCATTCTGCTCGACTCTATCACTCGTTTGGCGCGCGCCTATAACACGGTGCAGCCAGCCTCCGGCAAAGTGCTTACGGGCGGCGTGGACTCCAACGCTCTTCAACGGCCGAAGCGATTCTTCGGAGCGGCGCGAAATATTGAAGAGGGCGGCTCACTGACCATTATCGCCACGGCTCTGATTGATACAGGCTCTCGCATGGATGATGTGATCTATGAAGAGTTCAAGGGCACCGGCAATATGGAAATCCATATGGATCGGCGCATGGCGGAAAAACGTATTTACCCTGCCATCATCGTTAATCGATCCGGAACCCGGCGCGAAGAGTTGCTCATCGAGAAGGACGTCCTGCAAAAAATTTGGGTGCTACGTAAGCTGCTCTACCCCATGGACGAACTGGAGGCGATGGAATTTCTTCTCGATAAAATTCGCCAAACCAAAAACAACGGGGACTTCTTCGATTCGATGAAGCGTGGATAGTCATTAGATTTTTATCTAAATCGTAGCGAGCGACTCAAGATTAAAGCGCGGTGTGTGGCGTACAAATGTACGTTAATCACCGGAGCCTCAACCTTGCGCCGCGCAGCAGGTTTAGAGAGAAATCTATTGGAGCCAGCGCATTCCTCTAGAAGCGCGCTGGACCAAATCAACGCAGCGAAGAATCCCCCTCTGGGCATAGCCGGGTTGAATTTCGGGGGGTTTTCCCTGATAATGCCCGGCTTCCGCTCGCGACGGCCTGTCGATCCAGGGGGTTTCAGCAGCCGCCCTTTTCGAGCAGAGTCGCAACGCAAGCTTAACTAAACGCAAGGGAATCACCATGAAATCCGGAATTCATCCTGAGTACAAGGAAGTACTCTTTTATGACCACAGCGTCGACTTCGGCATTTTGACCCGCTCGACCATGCACACCAAAGAGAAAATGAAGTGGAAAGACGGCAAAGAATATCCTGTTGTCCGTATAGAAATCTCTTCGGAGTCGCATCCTTTCTACACCGGTAAACAGAAGATTATGGATACGGCTGGCCGCGTCGAGAAATTCCGTCAGAAATATGGAATGAAATCGTCCGACACGGAGACGAAATAAAGGTCCACGAATTTGAACAAAGGCAGCTTCGGCTGCCTTTTGTTTTTGGGGCTTGTCCATAGCAAAACAGCCGGGACCTCATAAAAGTATCGCGAACAGTAGGACTGCCATCTGATCTGAAAAGTGTAGCAAGCAATCGAAGTTCCGATTGAGTAGCGAACGCATACCACTAGCACTCGGCCCACGCGGTAACTTTTAAGACGGCTTCTAGCCTGGATGTTTCATAAATTCGCGAGATGATCGCGTCGGATTTTGATTCCCGAATTCTCATTCATAGCGGAATTTTGTGAAGGAGCGGCGTAGTTATTCATACGCCCGACGGAACAAAATTTTCCTACGGATCAAAAGACCAGCGAGGGATCGCGCAATTTATGAAACATCCGGGCTCGAGCCCTTATGAATACTACGCTTTACAGGGTAATATTCGTCAATGAACAATGCTTGTGGGTTCATGCCAAAAGCACGTTCAACGGCCGCCTGCGCGCAATTCATACTTATCGCCGCCACCTCCATTGCACACACCATGATTAAGCTTACGAGCAAGCTTGTCTCAGCATGCATCAGCTTCGCACTACTAGCAAATTGCGCCACAAACCCCGTGACAGGCAAACGTGACTTGGTGCTCATGTCGGAGCAGCAAGAAATCCAATTAGGATCGGAAGCGGCAAAGGAAATTTCGAAAGAATATGCGCCCTACCGACTACAAAGCCTTCAAGATTACGTAAATCAAATTGGACAGCGCCTTGCCGCGCAAAGCCATCGACCCGGACTCAAATACACTTTCACGGTGGTGGATAGTCCAGAAGTAAACGCCTTCGCCCTACCCGGTGGGCATATCTACATTACCCGCGGCATACTCGCCTACCTCGGCAGCGAAGCGGAGTTAGCCGGCGTATTAGGCCACGAGATCGGTCATGTAACAGCGCGGCATAGCGTCCGCCAGCAATCGCAGGGCGCCGTCGCGAGTATCGGCGCCGCGATTTTAGGGGCTGTGCTGGAATCACAAACGGGCGTCGGCGGATTCAATGACGTTCTTGGCGCCGGCGCAACTGCTTATGTGCGCGGCTACGGGCGAGATCAAGAACTGGAAGCTGACCGCCTTGGAGCCGAGTACCTTGCAAGAGCCGGTTATGATCCGCAGGCGATGATCAAGGTGGTTGGCGTACTAAAAAACCAGGAGCTTTTCGATGCTGAAGTGGCAAAAGGCGAAGGTCGCGAACCACGTCGGCATCATGGTCTGTTCGAAACCCATCCAGATGCCGATCGACGTCTCAAGGAGGTCGTTGCATCCGCCGGACCGCCAGCTATGCGTGAGGCGAATGACGGACGAGTCGCTTATCTTCGCGCGATAAGCGGCGTCACCTTTGGCGATACGCCTGACCAAGGCGTTGTGCGAAATGGCAAGTTTTATCATGAAGGGCTCGGATTCATGGTCGAATTTCCGCCTGAATGGCGGATACAAAACCGACCTGACGCCGTCATCGCGGCGCCCAAGGCGCTCGACGCCGCGATCGATATGCGCCTTATTCAAGACGCCATGGGGAATCCCGCGGACATTCTGCGTCAGCGGCTGAAGCCAGACCAAGTACATCAACTGGAAAATCGCAATATCAACGGGCTCGTAGCGTCGCGCATCGTCGCGACGAAGGGCGGACGCCCCTTCCAAGCCACGGGCATCCGAATGAAAGACGACCTGTTTGTGTTCATTGGACTAGGTAAGGACAGCCAAGCATTTATCCGCAATCAACCGATGATCGACCGCGCGACGGCGACATTCCGCGCAATGACCGATGCGGAACGCGCCGCCATTCGCCCCTACTTGATTCGGACCGCGCCCGCAAAACCCGGCGATACTTTCGCCGCATTGGCAAAACGTTCGCCCCTGAC
This sequence comes from Burkholderiales bacterium, assembly GCA_035539675.1. Lineage (GTDB taxonomy): Bacteria > Pseudomonadota > Gammaproteobacteria > Burkholderiales > DATLHW01 > DATLHW01. Next base: position 4,701 of record DATLHW010000534.1, read on the forward strand.
TTCGTTTGCCGAACAGCACTTACGCCTCATTAATCAACGGTACCCCACTGGGGAGCCGCGGCCTGGCGAGATAATGAAAATCATTGAATAAATTTACCGACAGTAAATGCGTGATTGATTTGGAAATGAAATATCCGCCTCCGATAATTCAATAATGCCTATGAATTTACCTAATTGGCTGCCCACCGGCGCCCGCTCTCACGAATTAACAACAGCGCCTGCAAAAACCAACGCCGGCTGGGATTGGACCCTTGCTCTCGACGGGACAAAAACGCCAGTAAAGACGGCGCTCTTCATTCTTGTGTGCCTCGTCTGGATATTGCCGGGCCTGGTTGGCCATGAGCCCTGGAAAGGAGATGAAGCGGCAACGCTTGGTGTGATCAACCACATTCTCAAAACCGGAGAATGGCTGGTCCCCATGCTGGCAGGCGAACCGTTTCTGGAACGCCCTCCGCTTTATTACGTCGTCGCTGCACTATTCGCCCAGATATTTTCGTTTGCTCTCCCCATCCACGATGCGGCGCGGCTTACTAGCGGATTCTTCAATGCATTAACCATACTATTTACGGCGTTGTCGGCTCGCGCCCTGCTCGGGGAACGGTTCGGGCGCATCGCCGTGATCATCTTGCTGGGAACACTGGGACTTCTCCTTCGTCTCCATGAAATGATCAGCGACACGGCGCTTCTCGCCGGCTTCGCGATGGGATTTTATGGTCTCGCAATCGCGCAGGAGAAGCCGCGTTTGGGGGCGTTGTGCTACGGCCTCGGCATCGCCATCGGTTTTCTCACTCGAGGATTCATCGCGCCGGTCTTGCTGGGCGCCATCGCCATCACACTCCCTTTGGTTTTGCGGCATTGGCGCACTCGCACGTATCTACAATTCTTCACCGTCGCGTTACTTGTCGCCCTTCCATTGACGATCGCGTGGCCAATCGCGCTTAAATTCCAGGGAGCCGCGATTTTCAATCAATGGTTTTACATAAGCAACTGGGACCAGTTGCGTGTGCATGTTATGAGCGGCATACCTCGCAGCGCTCTTTACTATCTCCGCATTTTGCCCTGGTACACGTGGCCGGCCCTCCCCATGGCCCTGTGGACATTGTGGCGCGCCGGTAAAGCCGGATTTAGCCGGACGGAAATTCATTTGCCGGTGATATGCGTCGTCATGACTTATCTGGTCCTTTGCCTAAGAGCAGACCCGAGAGAAGTAAACGCCCTGCCCATGTTGATCCCCCTTGCCGTACTTGCAGCGGCTGGCGTGGACACCATTCGTCGCGGCGCGGCGAGCGCTCTCGATTGGTTTGGCATGATGACTTTTGGTTTATTTTCCGGTTTGCTCTGGGTTGGATGGGTAGCGCTACGTATTGGAAGCCCCGAACAATTCGCCACCTGGGTGAATCGCTACCAACCAGCTTTTCAGATGCCATTTAGACCGCTCGCGTTCACGGTCGCGCTTGCGCTCAGCGTTATTTACGTCTTCACCGTCATACACACTCGACGCTCCAACCGTCGCGCGATCGTTAATTGGACCATTGGAATCACCGTGTTCTGGATGCTTGCCATGACGCTCTGGCTGCCGATGATTGATGTAAGCCGAAGCTATCGCAGCACGATGCTTCAACTGAAGCAGGCTTTACCGAAAAACTATCACTGCGTTGCAAGCAGTAACCTGGGGGAAGCGCAACGTGCGCTGCTCGATTACTACATTGGACTCACCACCAAGCGGCTTGAAAACAATCAAGGCGCGGAATGCGAATTACTGCTGGTGCAAGGCGTCGCTGACACCGAGCCGAAAATTTCCACGCTTGGGAACAAAATCTGGGAGGGAAATCGCCCAGGCGACAAGGTGGAGCGATTGCGACTTTATCGGCGTAGCGGTTCATAGTGGTTAGTCATGTTGGATCTGTGGGATAGAAATTGATGGATTTTGGCGGCTGCCGAGGCGGGAGGAGGCGTCATAGTTGACACTATGGCAACGACGAGCAACGAAGGCAGACGACAAAAGACGCGATTTATACCCACAAATCCAGCGTGACTGACCACTAGCGCTCCGCTTTATCTCGCAAAAAAACCTAGCCGCCCGCCAGCCGTTCCTCAATCAACTCAACCCAATGCCGGACTGGCTTAGTAGAGCCGCTTTCAATATGCATAAGGCATCCGATATTTGCGGTCGCTATAACTTCCGGCTCTCCTGACTCCAAGGCTTTTACCTTATTAGCCAGTAACTGCTTGGAAATATCCGGCTGTAACAGCGAGTAAGTTCCCGCGGAGCCGCAACACAAATGACTGTCAGGCACAGGAGTCAGCCGATACCCTGCAATTATCAGCAGCGACTCCACCGCGCCCCGAATTTTCAAGCCATGTTGCAAACTACACGGCGAGTGAAAAGCCGCTTTTCCTGCCTTAGGCTTCGTTCTTTGCCCGAATATTTTTTCCAGTTCGGACTTCTCCGCGATCATCACTTCGCTCAAGTCGCGAAAAAGCGACGATATCCGCTCCGCCTTTTGCGCATAGTCAGGATCGCGCCGCATCAAATGACCATACTCTTGAACCATGACGCCGCAGCCGCTTGCCGTGACGACAACAGCCTCAGCTCCAGTCTCTATTGATGGCCACCATGCGTCGATGTTACGACGAATATGATTGAACGCTTCCTCGTGGGCGTTCATGTGATGCGCTATCGCGCCACAACATCCGCCCCCCTTTATGCGAATCAACGAGATTCCCAGGGAGTCCAACACTCGGGCAGCCGAGGCGTTAATCGACGGAGCCGCGGCAGGCTGTACGCAGCCTTCCAGAACAAGCATCGTCCGCTCATGGCGCGGCGCCGGCCATGCGCCACCTGGGCGAGACGTCGGCACTTTCACGCCGATTGCATCCGGCAATAGCGGTCGGACCGCGCGACCAATCTTAAGGAGAGGACTAAATAGCGGTCGATTGGCTAACACCTTACGCAAAATCGTCCGAGTTACCTTGCTTACGGCCGGGCGGCGCACGCGCGCCTCGACGAGATTGCGTCCAATATCCAGCAAACGACCATACTGCACGCCTGAAGGGCAAGTTGTCTCGCAAGCGCGACAGGTCAGACAACGGTCGAGATGCAGCTGGGTCTTCCTCGTAACCGGAGCTCCTTCCAATGCTTGCTTAATCAGGTAGATGCGCCCCCTTGGGCTATCCAGTTCATCGCCCAATAATTGATATGTCGGACATGTGGCCAAACAAAAACCGCAGTGCACACACTTCCGCAGAATCTCGTCGGCCTCTTTCCCTTCGGGCGTTTCTTTGATGGAATCAGCGAGATTCGTTTGCATAGGTATACATCCGTCCCGGATTAAAAATTCCATGCGGATCCATGGCCTGCTTCAGTCGGCCATGCAGCGTGGCGATACCTGACGATAATGGATGAAATACGCCACCCGACTTGTCCCCCGCCCGAAATAAAGTCGCATACCCGCCTAATGCCGCCACCTTGGTCCGAAGCCCGACTGCATCAACCTCTCCCGCAATCCATCGTAGGGCGCCGCCCCACTCAATTAACTGCGGCTGCGACAAACTCAGGGATGCCGTAGTAGATGGAACCGATATTCGCC
>DATLHW010000535.1:0-4826 GCA_035539675.1 Burkholderiales bacterium
CTAGCTACAAAGGCCCGCGCTCAAACGGACCGTGGATCGCGATGGTCATGCCGCTGCCCATAGTATTTCCCCCTTGGATATTGACGAACAACACTTTCCCATCGGGGCTGAAGCACGCGCCCGCGAACTCGGAATCGCTGAAAATATTGACTGCGAACTCAAAGGGTTCGCCACTTGGGGATAGGCCGACGAGCCGGTTTACATTGACGATGCCGGGAGCCAGCGGATGGCTATCGCCATCGCCACTTGCGTCGTCTTCGCAAAACAAAATGCCGCCTTTGGGAGTGACGCAGAGGTTATCCGGTGAATCGAGCGTGCCGCCGTCCGGCGATTCGAATACCAACTTGAGCGCGCCGCCTTCGGCATTCGGCGTGTATTCCCACAATTGGCCGTATTTCGCGTCCCCGCCGCTGGTGGAGACGAATACAAACGAGCCATGTTTAGTGCGATAAATTCCTTCCAGTCGATTGAATCTGGCGCCGCCTTTCGCCAGTCCTTGAGCGAAGCAGCTATTGGTGCTGGTGATGATATCGCCCGGGTCTGGATTGTTTATCGCCACCCATTCGACGGGCAGCGCTGTTCCGCGAGTTTGATTGGCGCGCGTGTCGAACTGTGGTGAGTTTTTCACAGCTAACATTTCCAGCTTGCCGCCCGCATGCAAATTGGCGGGATTTGTGGGCGTGAAGCGATAGAAACCGCTCGTATTGCCGGAGTCCTCAGTGATGTATACGACGCCAGTATGGTAGTCAGCCACCGCGGCTTCCTTCGAGAAGCGTCCCATACCCAGAATCGGCTCCGCCTTGACGGTGGCGTTGGCGCTTGTCGGTACGAGGAAGGCGTAACCATGCTTCTGCTTCCATCCGGTGGGTTTGCCGTTCCCGTCCACCGTTCCCAGCGTTGTTTCTTCGCAGGTTATCCAGCCCATGTCACGATAGGCTCTACCGCCGGAGCAATTCACCAAGGAGCCGGAAAGACTTACAAACTCGTTCACCACTTTTCGCTTTTCGAGATCGTAGTCGAGTGTCAGCGTACCTCCCACGCCCAGGGAATCGTCCCATTTCAAATGACTGGGGCTCGGCACGGCGAGCGAGGAATCGTCGGGCGCGTTTCGCACCTCATGGTTGCGAATGAGGCGGACGGTTCCGTTGGGGCCGACGAAGGCATCCATGCCGTCGTGGGCTCGTGGGTGAACCAATCCGTTGCTGCCTAGAATCTCGGAGCCGGTCGCCCCAAACGTTTGGTAATAGAAACCGTGGGGTAGCGCTAGTATGAATTTGCCGTTTTGATCGGCCGTGGGTTTCAAGGGGCCATAGCCCTGCGCCATTGGACTTTTGCCTCGTTGGCCTTCGCCATCGGTAGCGGCGGCCCAAGACGTATGAGCATTTAATAATTGCAGGGTTGTTGCGCCGAAAAACGCACCGCCTATTAGCGCGGATGAGCGTCTTAGAAAACGGCGTCGGGCGGGGGCTGGGGCGATGGCGTTACTCTTTTTCATGTAAGTCTCCTGTGGCGGGTGATTAGGAGTGCTACACCTCTCAAGCAGGAGGGAATGTTAGAGACCAAACATGAAGGAATGATGAATTACACTCCCGCATCACAGCTCCCCTTTTTTCGCGCCAATCGACAGACCATTTTATTTGCTCTGTTTTGTTAGCAGCAAAAGTTTATTTCCTGGCAGTCTTTGTTTGGAGGTCCATTCATGTTCACAACGCAGCGACCGATGCCATTGATTGTTTTGATGGTTGTTTGGCTGCTCGCCCTGCTTGCCTCCGGCATCGCTCCTTACGACCGCCTCACCTGGTTCCTGGAGGTCGCGCCCGTCATGATTGTGCTACCGATCTTATGGGCGACACGCGGGCGATTTGAATTCACGGCGCTCGCCTATTGGCTGATCATGATCCATGGTTTGATTCTGATGTTGGGCGGCGCTTACACGTATGCGCGTGTACCGCTGGGAGAGTGGGTGCAGGAGTGGTTTCAGTTAAGCCGCAATCCCTACGACAAACTAGGGCATTTTGCTCAGGGCTTCATTCCAGCCATTGTGGCGCGGGAATTGTTGATTAGAGTATTTAGGATTCCAGCCGGGAAGTTGAATGTGTTTCTGGTGATCGCCATTTGCCTTGCGGTGAGCGCCGTATATGAATTGATTGAATGGTGGGCCGCGATTGCCATGGGGCAGGGCGCGGATGAGTTTCTAGGAACTCAAGGCGATCAATGGGACACCCAATCGGATATGTTTCTCGCATTGGTCGGCGCCATATTTGCATTGTTATTTCTTTCCCGTTCACATAACCGCAGCATGGCCTCATGTGATTCGAGTCATAGCCCTCTCTAGAGCCCGACTGTTAACTTCCCCTTGCAATTAAAAGAAGAACGACAATGGCAAACCCGTTGAAAGGCGGGGACGCAAAGCTTCCGGTCTAACGGTTTATACCTAACGATAGCGGAGCCGCCGAAAGTGCGCAGCCGGTTGAATTGATACCGCGCTTGGCGCCGAGTTGTTGGCGCAATGTCCCTTCTTCTCTTCCAAAATTGAATTCGCCTTGTCATGACCATCCCGCAAAAGTCAGGAGCTCCAGCATGGCAGGCGTTAATGAAAATTGGCTGATCGCGCTTTTCTTTGTAGTCGCCTGCGTCTCCCGTATCAATACGACTCGCGTAAGAAGCTGGTGGGCCTAGCCATGGGCTGCTCTTCTTTTCACAACGCTCAACCGGTTCCCGGACAAGACTCAGCCGTAACGCCGGATGCTTTTGAGTTGGAGCAATTTTTTACTCTTTCCCCCGATATTCTGTGCGTAATCGGCGCTGATGGAAATTTCAAACGGCTCAGTTCAGCCTCACAACTTGAAGAATTTCAGGGACGTCCCTTCTCTGATGTCGCGCATCCTGACGATAAGGACAAGGCTATTGAGGAACTCCATCGCTTTTCCACAGAGGGAGTCAAACGCGCGGATTTTGAAATTCGTATTCGCGCCAGGGACGGCGGCTATCGCTGGATCGAATGGCGCTTCGTTGCACCGGAGAATAAGGATGTGCTTTATGGCGTGGGTCGCGACGTCACTGAACGCCGGGAAGTCGAGCAGACGCGTAAACGGCTGGCGTCGGTACTTGAGGGCACGACGGATGTCATTTTCTTTGCCGACCCAATGGGGCGGGTGCTGTACTTGAACCGGATCGGGCGTGAATTATTTGGCATCCCCCAAGCGGAAAATATTCGCAAGTCCGCCTATGACTTCTACCCGTCCTGGGCCAATGAAATTATTCGGAATCAAGGTTTTCCCACGGCGGTTCGACAAGGCGCCTGGCGCGGCGAGACTGTGGTTTTAACGCCGGATGGCCGCGAGATTCCCGTATCGCAGGTGATCGAAGCGCATCAGACGCCTTCGGGAGAGGTGGGCTTCTTTTCGGCCATCCTCCGCGACATCAGCGAACATAAAGCCTGCGAAATGCGTCTCCAATTCCAGGCTACGCACGATACCCTGACCGGATTGCCGAATCGTAATCTGCTGGAGGACCGTATCACCAACGCCATCACGCTGATGCGTCGAGCGGAGCAACGACTCGCGGTATTTTTTGTTGATTTGGACCGGTTCAAATCCATCAACGACAGTTTTGGCCACCTTGTGGGGGACGCCTTGCTCAAAGCGGTTGCCGGCAGACTTCAAGGGGCGGTTCGCGAAAGCGATACCGTGGCGAGGCTAGGGGGCGATGAGTTTGTCATCATGCTATCCGGCATTAATCAGATGGAAGACGCGCAAGGCGTCGTCCAGAAGGTGATTGCCGCATTTGCACCGCCATTCACGGTGGAAGGTCACCAACTTCACGTAACAGCCAGCATTGGCGTCAGCGTTTACCCTGAGGATGGCGAAGATAGCGAGACCCTATTGAGGAACGCGGATTCGGCCATGTACCGGGCGAAGGACAAGGGGCGCGACAGTTTCCAGCTTTATACACAGGAAATGGGCGTCCAGGCTCAGGAGCGCGTCGAGTTTGAACATGCTTTGCATGGCGCTTTGGAGCGACAGGAATTCGAGCTGCTTTACCAGCCAAAGGTTGATCTCAGGAGTGGTCGAATGACCGGCGTGGAAGCGCTGATACGCTGGAATCATCCCGAATTTGGCGCCCTCCCGCCGGATCGTTTTATCGCTTTGGCTGAAGAGACGGGAATGATCGTCGCAATTGGGGAGTGGGTGCTTAGGACGGCCTGCGTTCAAGCCGTGGCTTGGCGCGCCGATGGGTGTGGCGATGTGCCCGTTGCGGTGAATTTGTCGGCTCGTCAGTTCCAGCAGCAAAACGTTCCAGAGCTTGTTCGTCGCGTACTGGTTGAAACTGGGCTCGCCGCCGAGTATTTGGAGTTGGAGCTGAAAGAAAGCCTGATCATGCAGGATTGCGAGCATGTCAGTGAGGCGCTACAAGGGTTGAAGACGATCGGAGTGGCGTTATCGCTGGATGACTTCGGCACCGGATATTCGAGTTTGAGCCTCTTGAAGCGGTTTCCCATTGATGTCGTCAAGATCGATCAGACCTTCATTCGCGATGTCACCAGCAACATGGACAGCGCATCGCTCATCAAGGCGATCATCGCACTGGCCCAGTCGCTCAATATCAAGACGGTAGCCGAGGGTGTCGAAACGACTGGACAACTGACTTTTCTGAGCGCGAGCGGTTGCGATGGCATCCAGGGCTACTACTTCAGCCGGCCATTGCCATCGGACGAAATCACGGCGTTGCTTCGCGAAGGCAAACATTTGCCTGGCGCAGAGTTGGCCAAGGAGACGTTGCTGCTGGTCGACGACAACCAATGCGATACCGAATTGGTTCGCCGC
>DATLHW010000536.1:0-3796 GCA_035539675.1 Burkholderiales bacterium
TGGCTTTGACCGTGCCCGGTTAGGCATAGTGGGTAAAATTCATTAGAAGACTCTTAACCCACTTCATCCACGAGGGAGGCGCTTCATGAAGCCGCAGTTACAGCGACCAACAGGAGCATTCATCGGCGCATCCTGGGCCGCGCTTTTCATTGGCTCCATTACTTACCTGGTAGGTTTATGGAATGCGTCGATGGAGCTTAATGAAAAGGGGTATTACTTCACTATTTTGATGTATGGCCTGTTCTCAGCAGTTTCATTACAGAAATCCGTGCGCGACCGGCTTGAAGGCATACCGGTGACGGGGATTTATTTCGGACTTTGTTGGGTTTCGTTGGGCACTTCAATTCTCTTGCTTACCATTGGATTATGGAATGCGACGCTTGAATCCAGTGAGAAGGGTTTCTACGCCATGTCATTCCTGCTTAGCCTATTCGCGGCGGTCGCTGTTCAGAAGAATATTCGCGACGTGACGCTGCTGGGTGAGGAGCCGTCCGATCAAAGCGGTTCATCCGACAATAATTAATACTGGCGGCTCGTTTAATGGGATATGAGAAGGTAGCAGGCGCATGAGTCAGGAAACGATGGACAATTTAATCGGCGCCGCCATTCTCGTTCCATTCCTGATTCTCGTTTTTCTTGCGGGGCGGGTGTTGGCGCGTTTTCAAGGGCGACGTCTTAGCCGCTCGCTGGAGCCGCTTGCACCGCTCGTTGATGGCAAGGTCAGCAGCGATGGAAATAACGGTTTTCTTGTCGGCGTGTATGGAGGAAGGCAGGTGCAAGTTCGCATCTGTCCAAAAACTGGAGGGCTGCGCGGATATAGCCCTCATGGAACGAGCGTCTATAACGTCTTCGAACTCGAGATGAGCAGCGTCTCCGGCGCGCTTGATTGGACGTTGATATATGGACGGCCAATAATTATCGGTGGAGAGGGGTGGTCAGTCTCGGCGGACACGCCCGCGTTCAAGGTGGAAGTGGTGCGATCGGAAATTGTCTCGCTGGTTCACGCCGCCGGCGGATTGGGGAGTTGGCCCGTCGTGGCGTACACAGCGAAGTATGAGCGACTTACTTATAGCGAGGATGTTCAACCGTGGTTGGCGCCGCCGCCAGAAAGATTTGCCGTTCTGTTGGACTTGATGGTTAACGTTGCGGACATTAACAACCGAATCAATGCAGCAACGTAGTGCATCGTCGTCCCTTGTGAGAGTACCCCGGATTAGCGATATCGTAATCTGGGGGGGGTGTGTCTGTGGCGTGATTGTTCCGACGTTAACCTATCGCCAATTCAGGCTACTATCGCGGGTTATTTGTTAGATATCTCGAGTAAGTTCGCTCCTACGCCCCAACCCGTTCATTGAATAAAAACCAATTTGCAATTCCACGGTTCAGATGTTGAAGCAATCGCCCAGTTCAACTTGGCTTTTCGCCCTACGCCTGTTACGTTACTGGCGCAGTGGATGACGAACTATTTCGGACGAATGTAATAAAGCAAGCGCCGAAGGCGTTGTCCCACCACATGAGCTTACAAATCCAGCACAGGAGCGTTACATGAAGAAACCGATTCAGCCGCTGATCGCCGGCGTTATCTCCCTCAAGTGCGTTGCGTGCAATATCTTCATAATCACCTGCGGTACGCCATGAAAATATCCGCGCAGATCGCAGTATTTTTCGCAGGCGTTTTCGCCATCATATGCTTCAGCGTAGCCGTGACGGGATTTACCTCGCTTGGCGAGATCACCGACCCCGTAAGGCTTGCGGATGCGAAGGGCTTCGCATGGTTCTGGGCTTTCCTTGGCGTGGTGGCGGTGCTTTTCGGCGTGTTGTCGCTGTGGATCATCCGAACGGAAAGGGAGGAGGAGTAAACGTAGTCCGTAATTAAATTTGATTGGACGCTGCTCCTGCTTGATGATACGAATAATAGACTTCTTTCGAAACCGTAGCGAGCGGGTCAAGGCTGAGGCGAGAAGCGCAGCCGTACAAACGCGTACGGTGAGCATCGCAGCCTCAGCCTTGACCCGCGCAGTAGGTTACGAAAGAAGTCTAATGAGGGCCTTTTGAGGGACCAAGCATGGACGAGTCAGTGAATAGCCAGCCAAATGCTCGCATCCTCGTGGTGGAGGACAACCCTGCGGAACTGCAATTACTGCTGAAAATTTTGCAAGGCCAAGGCTATGAGGTTTTCCCGACGACAAACGGCGAATCGGCGTTGAGATCGATTTCATCCGTCGCCCCCGACCTCATATTGTTGGATATCCAAATGCCTGGCCTGGATGGCTACAGCGTTTGCGAGCAGCTCAAGGCGAACGAAAACACGCGCAATATCCCAATTATCTTCGTGAGCGGCGGCGACCAAGTCCTGGATAAAGTGAAGGCGTTTTCGAAGGGCGGCGTGGATTACATATTGAAGCCCTACCAAGCCGAGGAGGTGGTGGCGCGAATCATGACGCATCTTTCCTTGCGTCGTTTGCAACAAGGACTGGAGCTGGAAATAGCGGAGCGGAAACGGGCCGCCGCAATCTTGGCCGAGCGGTCACAGGAATTAGCGCGATCCAATGCCGAACTGGAGCAACTCGCGTATGTCGCCTCGCACGACTTGCAAGAGCCACTTCGAATGATTTCCGGCTATCTGCAACTGCTTGAGCGTCGTTATAAGGATAAGCTGGATTCTGACGCCAATGAGTTCATCGACTTCGCTGTGGATGGCGCAAAACGAATGCATGCGTTGATAAACGATTTGCTGACGTACTCGCGCGTTGGAACCCGAGGCAAGCCGTTAACGCCAACGGATTGCAGGGCTGTGTTGGAAGGCGCCCTTAGCCGTCTTGGCATGGCCATCGAGGATAGCGGCGCCAAAGTCGAATTCGGTCCGATGCCAGAAGTGAGCGGGGACGCCGCCCAGCTGATGCAGCTGTTTCAAAATCTCATTGGCAACGCAATCAAATTTCGGCGCGACGAGGCGCCATTGATCGATATCAAGGTCGAACGCGAGGATGGCTTCTGGCGGTTTTCCGTACGCGATAACGGTCTCGGCATTCCGGCGAATCAATTCGAACGCGTCTTCGCGGTTTTCCAGCGGTTGCATGCACCGACGGCCTATCCTGGCACCGGGATTGGTCTATCGCTTTGCAAGAAGATTGTCGAGCGGCATGGCGGACGAATCTGGGTTGAGTCCCAGGTGGATGTTGGGTCTACGTTTATGTTTACACTTCCAATGCTCTAAAACTGGTAACGCCGGTGGTTTATCTCCACTGTGCGTTTCGTTCGTTCTTATCTTTGGATTCAGGGGAAAGGCATGAACAGCGCGGGACCTATTAGTGGATCGACGTTGGAAGTGATGGAGGGCAACTTGCGTGCTCTACATGCGCAAGATGACAGAGCCGCGTTGGATAACGCCATTAACGGTATCGACAATAATGACCTGTGGCTTCTGAAAGATTCGTTCGAAAAGTTGTTAGGCAACCAGCGGCGCCTTGCGCCTCCTAAGCGAAGTACCGCAGAAGTAACAAGCATCTCGCAGGGCCAAACCGATGAACTTCTGAAGGATATACAAACGGAATGTGAAAAGCGGCTATCACACTTGGAAGCCCAACTCCGCGAATCAAGTAATCCGTCCGAATTCCTCCGAGGCTGGGTGGAGCCTCTATTGCATGATCTGATCAAGAGCGTGAGTCTCGATAAAGTTAAGACCGGAACGCAGACCCAGGAATTCATACGTCAGCAGGAAAAAATGAGAAAAATGACGCCTACGGTAGAGGGCGTCACGGAGAGCGAGCGAGCAACATTAAAGGAGCTTCAAGAG
>DATLHW010000537.1:0-13894 GCA_035539675.1 Burkholderiales bacterium
GCCTGCTACGTTATCAGCGTTATTGTTTGGATTATGGCGCTATCGCGCGTTGAAGTAAGCATCGCCTATCCAATGCTCTCCATTGGCTATGTCGTCAACGCGCTGGGCGCTTGGTATTTCTTTGGGGAAGCCGTATCGCCGACTCGGCTAATGGGAATGGGCGTCATTATTCTCGGCGTGTATTTAGTAGCCAGGAGTTGAGTGCGTTTAGAGTGGGCGGCTTCTTTTATTGATTCATACTTTCCTACCCTTCGACAAGGATAACGATATGGCAACAAAAAAAACTCCCTCCAGCGCCGCAAAATCCTCCCGAACAGCGGCGAAATCGACCACCGCTAAACGTGGCGGAACCGCCAGCAAAACCACCAGTCCAAAAGCCGCCAAGACAACACCGTCGCCACGGCAAAGCGTTACAAAAACATCTAGAAGCGCCCAAGCGGAAAATCCAATAAAAAAAGACAAGATTCCTGCCGTCCAACCCGCCGCCAAACAACCCACCACAAAAAAACGTGATGGATCGGACGCCGATTTTTTCATCAAGAAAAAAGTTGTTCGTGACACCTTCACGATGCCAATAGCCGACTACGAAAAAATCGATGCGCTGAAAAAGAAATGCCTGCAAACAGGAATCGTGGTCAAGAAAAGCGAACTTTTGAGAGCTGGCCTTGCCGCGCTGGAACTACTTTCCACCGAAGATCTTGCACGCACCGTAGGCGCCGTTCACGCAATCAAGAGCGGTCGGCCGGTTAGTCGCAGACAACAGAATGCCAAAGACGACGATAAGTAAAAAAGCGAAAAGCAACCACGGACACGTCGTTCAAGGTAATCATTAGACTTCATTCGAAACCGTAGCGCGCGTCTCAAGATCGAACCGAGGAGCGGAAGCGTACGATTTAGTACGTTGAGCATCGGAGGTTTGATCTTGGGGTACGCAGTAGGCTACGAAAGAATTCTATTCTCGACTGGGAATCGAGAAGTTTGGCGCCATACTTAATTCAAGAACATTAACTGTTGTGCTTGAGCGCCATGAGTTTTCTTCCGTTCGCCCGTCCCACGATCGATTCCAGCATGATCGCCGAAGTCGCGGAAACGCTAGGTTCCGGCTGGATCGCTAGCGGCCCGCAAGTCCTGGCCTTTGAGAATGCCCTTTCGAAATATTTGAGCGGACGGCCCGTGCGCACGTTGACCTCTGCTACGGCGGCAATGGAGGTCGCACTTCAGATAGCCGGTGTAGGAGAAGGCGACGAAGTGATAACGTCCGCGCAAAGTTTCTTCGCGACGCCAAACATGATTCTCAAGAGAGGAGCCACGCCGATCTTCGTGGATGTGAATCCGGCGACACGAAACCAAGACCTTCAAGCGACCGAAGCCGCGATCACTCGACGGACAAAAGCGATCATGCCAACCCACTTCGCCGGGTTGCCGATGGAGATGGATGCGCTTTATGCGTTAGCGCGAAAGCATGATCTGCGCGTGATCGAAGATGCCGCCTTGGCGATCGGTTCATCGTGGCGAGGACAACGCATCGGCGCCTTCGGCGACCTTGTCTCCTTCAGCTTTCACGCCAATAAGAACATGACCACCATTGAAGGCGGCGCATTGTCTCTTCCCACCGAAGCGGATGCACAGCTCGTCGAAAAGCTGCGTTTCCACGGCATCACTCGTTTACCCGATGGGACACGCGATGTGGACACGCCCGGCGGCAAGTTCAATATGTCTGATGTCAGCGCTCGCTTGGGCATCGCACAGCTTGCGCATCTTGAAAGTTTCAACGCCAAACGTCGTGAGTTAGCGGCGCACTACTTCAAATGCTTGGACTCGGATCCACCTTGCGTTCTACCCGCGCGTGGCGACGAGGGACATAGTTGGAATATGTTCGCCGTATTATTGCCGCTCGATCAACTGGCCATTACCCGCAAACAATTCATCGACGCCATGCATACGCGCGAGATTGGCGTGGGCATTTCATACGAGGCGCTGCACCTCGCAACGCTTTACCGGCGACTCGGCTACAAGGAAGGAGACTTTCCGAACGCCGAACGCATCGGACGAGAAACCGTTACGTTGCCCTTATTTCCGGAGATGAGCTTGGCGGATGTGGAGCGCGTTTGCGAAAGCATGGTGCAAATATTGCGCATGTGGCGTCGATAAAAAATAAGCGCTAGCCAATGTGTATTTATATCTATAACTAGAGAAATACAAGACGAGATCCTGTTCGAGATCTGTAGCGAGCAGGCGTAGCGGCAAGGTCAACGGCGACCAACCCAACACCGTTTTCAATATGAAACGGATGATCTTTGAGCGCATTATGTTTTGAGTAAAAGTCTGTCAAATGACGCCTGAAATTTCCATCATCATCCCCGTTTACAATGAAGAACCTGTCTTGCACGTGCTTTTTGCGCGTCTCTATCCTGCGCTCGATGCGCTTCACCGCCGTTATGAAATCATATTCATAAACGATGGCAGCCAGGATCGATCAGCCGCCATTTTGCGAGAGCAGTTTCAGATGCGCCCGGACGTTACGCGAGTCATTCTGTTCAACGGCAACCATGGCCAACACTTGGCGATCATGGCGGGCTTCGAAGCGTGTCGTGGCGAGAAAATCATTACGCTGGACGCCGATTTGCAAAATCCTCCCGAAGAAATCGCGAAGCTGTTAGCCAAGATGGACGAAGGCCACGACTACGTGGGCACTGTGCGCTTGATGCGTCGCGATACGTCATTTCGGCGTCACGCGTCGAAAGTCATGAATTACTTGCGCGAGCGAATGACGAGAATCACGATGACAGATCAAGGTTGTATGCTGCGCGGCTACAGCCGCGCCATTGTCGACGCCATCAATCACGCGAAAGAGGTCAATACGTTCATTCCCGCACTTGCCTACACCTTCGCGGCCAACCCAACGGAAATCGAGGTCTCGCATGAAGAGCGGGCGGCGGGGCAATCGAAATATTCGCTTTATCGTTTGCTGCGGTTGAATTTCGACTTGGTGACGAGCTTCACCATCATGCCCTTACAGCTTTTTTCTCTGCTTGGCGTTGCGCTCTCAATATTTTCAGGCGCCCTGGTGACGTTATTAGTGGCGCGTCGATTGATCTTTGGGCCGGAGGCCGAAGGACTGTTTACGCTCTTCGCCATCACGTTCATGCTGATTGGCATATTGCTCTTCGGCATCGGTTTACTCGGCGAATACGTTGGTCGAATTTATGAACAAGTTCGGCAACGACCTCGCTATATCGTGCATGCAGTTCTGGAAGTTTACCAAGCAATGAGCGAAGCCGAAGCATCGAATGTCACCGCACTTTCATCGCGCCCGAAGTAATTTTTAAAGCGTTTTATAACAACGATGACCAGCGCTGTAGTTTTTGCCTATCACAACGTAGGCGTCCGTTGCCTTTCCGTCTTGTTGGACCAAGGCGTCACGGTTCCGCTTGTGATCACTCATGACGATGACCCGCAGGAGAATGTCTGGTTCGAAAGCGTTGCGAAGCTTTCTCGTCTGCATCGCATTCCCGTTATAACGCCCGATGATCCCAACGCCCCGGAAGTCGTCGAGCGAATCGCAGCGACGCAGCCCGACTTCCTGTTCTCCTTTTACTATCGCTTGATGCTGCAATCAACTTTGTTGAATATCCCGCGTTTAGGAGCATTCAACATGCATGGCTCCTTGCTGCCTAAGTATCGCGGTCGCGCGCCGGTGAATTGGGCAATCGTTAAAGGTGAAAAGGAAACAGGCGCCACCTTGCATCAGATGGTCGAGAAACCCGACGCGGGCGGCATTGTCGATCAGCAAGCAATACCGATTCTCGAAAACGATATCGCGCTCGGTGTATTCCACAAGGTGACTCTTGCGGCTGAAATGACGCTTCACAGTGCGTTGCCAAAGCTAATCGATGGTAGCGCAAAGCTCATACCTCAAGACACGACGCAAAGCTCGTATTACGGCGGGCGAAAGCCAGCGGATGGCGTCATCGACTGGCGAGAGAGCGCGACGAATATTCATAACCTGATTCGCGCCGTCGCCCCGCCCTACCCTGGCGCCTCAACCACTATCGCCGGCCAGCCGGCTCGCATACTTCGTACGCTACGTGAAAAACAACAAACAGCAAAAAAGGGCAATGCTTACTTATACGTTGACGGAAATATCCTTCTCGCATCTTGCGCCGATGGCGGTGTGCTGCGCATCGTCGCCATGGAGCTCGATGGGGATATTATTTCCGCCGAAGTCTTCCGGCGCCGATTCGGCGTATCGGTGACGCTAGCCTAGATTCGTATAGGTAGGGGCAAGTTCGCTTCTGTTTCCCAACAGCGTTGTCACTTTGGAATACTCATGAAGAAAGTTCTCATCCTCGGCGTCAATGGCTTCATTGGCCATCATCTATCCAAGCGCATCATCGATACGACCAATTGGCAAGTATTCGGCATGGACATGCAGTCGGAACGTGTAGCCGACTTGCTGCATCATCCGCGTTTCCATTTCGCCGAAGGCGACATCACGATCAACAAGGAATGGATCGAATACAACATCAAGAAATGCGACGTGGTTCTACCGCTCGTCGCCATCGCCACGCCGGCCCTTTATGTAAAAGATCCGTTGCACGTATTTGAACTGGATTTCGAATCCAATCTCCCAATCGTTCACAGTTGCGTGAAGTGGCGTAAACGCATCGTCTTCCCCTCTACGTCCGAGGTGTATGGCATGTGCCACGATAAGGAGTTCGATCCTTACACTTCCGAATTAGTGCTCGGGCCTATCGAAAAACAACGTTGGATCTATTCGTGCTCCAAGCAACTCATGGACCGGGTCATTTGGGCATATGGCGCGCAGCGCGGATTGGACTTCACGCTCTTCCGTCCTTTCAATTGGATCGGCGCAGGGCTGGACAGCATTCACACCGCCAAGGAGGGCAGTTCCCGAGTCATTACGCAGTTCTTTGGCCATATCGTGCGGGGCGAACCCATCAAGCTCGTGGACGGCGGCGCGCAACGGCGCACCTTCACTTATATCGATGACGGCATCGATGCGCTGATGAAAATAATCGATAACCGTGGGGACGTCGCGTCCGGCAAAATTTATAACATCGGCAACCCAAAAAATAATTATTCAGTTCGTGAACTGGCGAGCATGATGGTCAATCTGGCGCAAGCCTATCCGGAATATAGCGACTCGGCGCAGAGCGTCAGAATCGTGGAAACCACATCGGACGCGTATTATGGAAAAGGCTATCAAGACGTCCAGAACCGAGTTCCGAAAATAGACAATACCTGCCGGGAGCTCGACTGGAAGCCGGTCGTTGGCATGGAGACAGCGCTTCAGGAGATTTACAATGCTTATCGGGGGCTGGTCGGAGAAGCGAAGGGGCTGGTAGACTAGCACCCCTTTTGAGCCCCCCTCCCCATTGTTCTATGACGTTTTGTCCAGGGAAAATGGGGATCTGATAAAAGCTAGCGGACCGATATCGGTCCGCACGGCGGCTTTTTCGACATCCTCTGATATGGGGGAGGCTCAAGACCTCGGGGGCTATATGGATAAGACACTTATCGGCATCATCATGGGCAGCAGTAGCGATTGGGAAACCATGCAGCATGCCGCCTCCACGCTCAAGCGATTTGGCGTTCCATTCGAACACCGCGTCGTATCCGCGCATCGGACGCCGGACAAAATGTTCGAATACGCCGAAACGGCGAAAGAACGCGGCCTCGCCTGCATTATCGCTGGCGCTGGCGGCGCGGCGCATCTCCCCGGCATGATCGCATCCAAGACCACGGTGCCAGTGCTCGGCGTACCGGTGCCCTCAAAATATCTCCGCGGCGAAGACTCCTTGCATTCCATAGTGCAAATGCCCAAGGGCATCCCAGTCGCCACCTTCGCGATCGGCGAGGCAGGCGCCGCCAATGCAGCCTTATTCGCGGTAAGCATGTTGGCGAGCGCGAACCCAGCGCTCGCTCAAAAACTCGAAGAGTATCGAAAAGAATTGCAGGCCCAAGTCGCGGCGATGACCCTGCCTGACGTTCTATGATCCTTCCACCAGCAACTCTCGGTTTGCTTGGCGGCGGGCAACTGGGACGCATGTTCACCATCGCCGCTCGCACAATGGGTTATCGCGTTGTCGTCCTGGAGCCGGACGTTCATAGCCCGGCCGGCGATATCGCGGACGAACACATCACGGCCGGCTACGAAGATTCGGCTGCGCTCGACAACATCGCGCGACAGTGTGCGGCTATCACCACCGAATTTGAAAATGCGCCCGCATCCAGCTTGACCGCATTGGGCGCTAACCGCACCGTTCGTCCTTCAGGGGCGAGCGTTTCCATTGCCCAGGATCGTATTCGGGAAAAAACGTTTCTGCGCGATAACGGATTCCCCGTAGGCCCATTCGCTGTTATCGATCAACATAAACCTTTATCCGCCAGCGTTGGCGACTTGCGCTTTCCCGCGCTGCTCAAGACCGCACGTATGGGTTACGACGGAAAGGGGCAGGCGAAGGTCGGGAGCGTGGCGGAGGCGGAGGCGATTCATGCGCAGTGGGGACACACAGCCTGTGTGCTGGAGGAGTTTCTGCCACTTGCGCTGGAGGTTTCCGTGGTTCTCGCACGCGGAGCCGATGGAGAAACACGTCCTTTCCCCTTAGCGGAAAATCAGCACCGCGACGGCATCTTGGATGTAAGCATCGCGCCCGCGCGGGTGAGTTCAGCGGTGGCGGAGAAAGCGAAAACGCTCGCGATGGCGCTCGCGAATAAACTGGACTACGTCGGCGTTCTGGCTGTCGAATTTTTTGTTCTGAACGACGACACGCTATTCATTAATGAGATCGCCCCGCGTCCTCACAATAGCGGTCATTACACGATCGACGCCTGCCGCACATCTCAGTTCGAACAACAAGTAAGAACGTTGTGTGGCCTGCCGCTCGGCGATCCCTCGCTTCACACGCCGGTTGTGATGATCAATTTGTTAGGCGATGTTTGGGCGAATGGCGAGCCGCGTTGGGACGCGGTATTGCGTCACCCAGGGACAAAACTTCATCTATACGGTAAGCGACAAGCACGGCCAGGACGAAAGATGGGGCACTTCACGGTAATGGCGAATACTGTGGAAGAGGCGCTTCAAATTGCGATGCAAATCAAAAAGGAGCTTTGAGAAAGGAAAAAGCGGAACGCAGGAAAAATTCACCCTTGCGCTCCGCCCTCACCCATTCGATTACGTCGTCTGTTGAAGCTGGCTTTGTATTTCACGCACCATATTGACTAATCGAGGACCGACATCATCCTCCAGTTGTCCTCGCTTCAGAGAAAACGTAGGGCCACCACAGTTGAAGGCGATGATATGTCCATCCGGCGTGCTCATGGGTACGCCAACCGCGCTGACATCCTTTTGCCACTCACCAACCGCGGAAACAAAACCACGCTCCTCGTACTCCTTAAACGCGCGCTCGATGCCTTCTTTAATTTTCGGCCAGTTTTCGGCGCTACGTTTCTTGATGCTTTCCATCAAATAATCCCGTTCCCACTCCGGTAACGCCGCCAGGAACGCTCGTCCCATTGCGGTCGTAGCGATTGGGATCGTCGAACCAACATCCATACGCAAAGTCACCGTCGAGCTGGCCCGGCAATTCTCCACATAGACCATGTTCAGACGATCGCGAGCGCCCAGTGAAACCGAAGCCTGCACTTGATCGGCAAGCTCCTGCATATGAGGACGAGCAATGCGGCGAATGTCATGACTTGCCAGGAGTGTGTAGCCCAGAGACAAGACACCCGTTCCTAACGAGTACTTGCTCAATTCCTTTGAATGACGCAGATACCCCAATCTGGTTAGCGTATAAGTCAAACGAGACACCGTAGGTTTAGGCAATCCTGTTCGCCGGGATATTTCCTGGTTCCCCAGCATGTTCTCGCCGGGTCGAAAACTCCGTAATACATCAAGGCCCCGGGCAAGCGCCGTAACGAACTGGCGGTCTTTTTCCCGCAATGGACCTATATCCATGATTTCCTTCTCGTTTACCTCTTTGAGCCTAGGTTTGTTCATACTTCCCCCCTACAAGTAGTTATGACGTAGTTATGGTTTAACGCCGCGCTTAAAGCTGTACGATTTAGCAATATCTCTCGTCACAAGAACGAAACGACTTCGCACAGCCTTTTGCCAGACGAATTCTCAGTTTGCACAGGGATGGGTTACAGTGTCAAATCTCCGAAATCATATTTTGCAAAGCAAAATACATCCGAACACAACAAAATAAAAGACAGGTAGGATTGGGAAGTAATATAACTTCACATACATCAACTTAGGGAACCTCTGATTAAGTTGCTGCGCAGGCCGAGAATGAACCTCCGGTACTCAATGTACTACTCGTACACCTCCGTTCCTCGGTCCGTTTTTGTCCTGCTCGCGACACTTAATCAGAGGCTCTCTTAGGATTCTTTCCGAGGTCAATGGAATCATGAGCACACAAAAAAGCAAACCCGTTTTTCAATGGGATGACCCATTCCTCATCGAACAGCAACTCAACAGTGAAGAGCGACAAATTCGCGATGCGGCGCGCAATTACAGTCAGGGCAAGCTGATGCCCCGCATTTTGGAAGCGAATCGGCATGAGATATTCCACCGTGAAATCATGAGCGAATTAGGCGAGCTCGGCTTTCTTGGTTGCACAATCGAAGATCATGGATGCGCTGGGGTAAGCCACGTCGCCTACGGATTAATCGCACGAGAAATAGAGCAAGTGGATTCCGCATATCGCTCGGCGCTTAGCGTGCAATCCAGCTTGGTTATGCATCCGATTTATCAGTACGGCTCAGAGGCCCAACGTCAGAAGTATTTGCCGAAACTGGCGACCGGCGAATGGATTGGCTGTTTTGGTCTCACTGAACCCGATCATGGCTCAGACCCCGGCGGGATGGCGACGCGCGCTTATGCCGCCAATGGTGGATTCAAGTTACGTGGCGCGAAAATGTGGATCACTAACGCCCCCATCGCCGATGTATTTATCGTCTGGGCCAAGGATGACGCCGGCGACATTCGCGGCTTTATTCTCGAGAGAAGCATGAAGGGGCTTTCAACGCCTAAAATCGAGGGTAAATTTTCGCTTCGCGCCTCAATCACGGGCGAAATCGTCATGGATGATGTTTTCGTTCCGGCGGAAAATTTGTTGCCGGACGCAAAAGGACTTTCAGGCCCCTTCGGCTGTCTCAGTAAGGCGCGTTATGGCATTTCCTGGGGAACAATGGGCGCCGCGGAATTCTGCTGGCATGCGGCTCGCCAATATGTTCTGGACCGAAAACAGTTTGGACGCCCACTTGCCGCCAATCAGTTGATCCAGCTAAAACTAGCGAATATGCAAACGGAAATCGCCCTGGGATTACAGGCGGCGTTACGCGTTGGACTGCTTCTCGATGAAGGGCTCGCCACGCCCGAGATGATCTCGCTAATAAAACGCAACAATTGCGGAAAAGCGCTGGAGATCGCTCGAATGAGCCGCGATATGCACGGGGGTAATGGCGTGTCCGACGAGTACCACGTCATCAGACACATGATGAATCTGGAGGCAGTGAATACCTACGAAGGAACTCACGATATTCATGCGCTTATTTTGGGTCGGGCGCAGACAGGCATACAGGCATTTTTCTAAAAACCTGAAGAATCGCACGCCAATGTCGTCAGGCAGTTTTCGGAATCCTCCCATACTCTCATGTATGCTCCATTTCTAGACCGTTCACTCTCCCGTTGACGACCGGTCGCCCCATTTTGCAAACGTGCTTTGCGCATAAAAGGAAACACACATGGCAATTTGGTTTAGCAATCCCAAAGACTCTCCCCCCATGCCCAAAGGAACAATGGTTGAAAATCTCGGCATCGAATTTTTGGAGACTGGGGACGACTACCTGAAAGCCCGCATGCCCGTTGATCACCGCACCCGCCAACCCATGGGTTTGTTGCACGGCGGCGCATCGGTGGCGTTAGCCGAAACACTGGGTAGTATTGGAGCCTACCTTTGCGTGGACCCCTTAAAGTATGTTTGCGTTGGCCTTGAAATCAACGCCAATCATATTCGTGGCGTACGCGCCGGCTGGGTGTACGGCATCGCCCGCCCATTTCATATCGGTCGAACAACGCATGTGTGGGAAATCAAAATCACGGACGAAGAAGACAAACTCGTCTGCATCTCGCGCATCACTATTGCGATCCTTGATCGGCAATAGACAACTCCATCATTAAAATTTCATTTTCCCAAAAAACATGTTCACCGACTACATTGAGATTCTTCAGCACCTGGTCTACGCATTGCTTGCCGGTAGTTTGGTAGGTTTCGAAAGAAGCTATCACGGCCGCCCGGCCGGCTTTCGCACCCATGCGCTGGTGTGCCTTTCATCCAGCCTGCTAATGCTGGTCACGCTTTACCAAGCACGCTGGTTCTCACCCGAAGCGCTCTCGCGCATCAGCCTTGATCCGACTCGAATGGCGCAGGGCATCATGACCGGCATTGGCTTCCTCGGCGCCGGGGTCATTATGAAAGAGGGGTTGTCAGTACGCGGACTCACCACCGCCGCATCTATTTGGATAACAGCGGCGATCGGAATTCTCTTTGGGGTGGGCTTCTATTTTCCAGCCATCACCGCGACCTTTTTGACGTTATGCATTCTGTCCGCTTTTCGGTGGGTTGAAGTCAAAATGCCCACCCTCTTCTACGCCCATCTAATGATTCGATTCGGTCGCAATGCCGCAATGGAAGAAGAAGAACTGCGCAAACTGATCGCGGATCACGGATTCTCCATTGCGAATTTAAGCTACCGTGTCGGCGGAAAGGAAAACTTCTTCGAATACACTATGACGATTCGCAGCCAAGGACGGGACAACGCACGCCATCTAGCCGAAACGCTGGGAAAGCTATCCTATGTGTTGGAATTCAAGATTTCACCAACGGGCGACTGAATCCCAGTCTTTATGACGTCATCGTTCCGGTGAAAAACCATGGACAGACTATGAGACAAGCACTCTGCTCTGCAGCAAAGAACTCAATCGGATTCTAAATTGGACGGAATTTTTATAAAAAAATTCCGGGCCACTTACCGGCAGGGGGGGCCGCGGACCCGGCAATGGAGAAGACTTCAAGTAGAAGTCCCAAACTAAAAACCGTATGCGATAACGTTCCTCCTTTACGTTAAGCGTGATGACGTCTCACACAATATGCGGAAAGCTTATCCATCAACGTCGGCAGAGCCCATTCCAACATGTCCCGCGTGACGCACCCATCGGCGCCGATTCTTTCGCTGTGCTCGGAGTAAGCGGGATCGTCTACTGGCGCGACCAAAATCACCTGTGGCGCATCCATCAAACGTTTCAACCGCCGCACCAAGTCGAGACTGGAAAAGGCGCTGCAAAACGCAAAATCCATTAAAACGATGTCGGGCTTATAGATCTCCGACACGGCCATCACATCGCCCGGCGCGACAGACCGGCTAATTACGTCATAGCCTGGTAGTTGCGCGATAAACCGACTCGCCGCCGCGCAAAAGGCGGTATTCTGGTCGGCAATCAAAACAGTAACTGTATGCGTGTCGATATTCACATCGATCTCCTAGATGTGATCTTACCGCCCCCAGCTTTTGTAGCCATCGGGGAAATCCTGAGAGGGAACCGCTAAATACCTTAGAAGCCCTTATGAGCCATTTCGCGGATCGCAATGGGGATTTACCAAAAATTGAAACACACGCAGGCAATTGAAGAAAAAACGAAAAATCTGGAGCTCGGTTACGATCTGTAGCGAGCAAGGGCGAGTGTCAGCTTAGAGAGGATTCGTACAAGTGGGCGCAACTGGCGTTCGTACGCGATCCTTATTCCATTTCCAAATTAATCGTGACGCGAAAGCGGCGCGCAGACAGTACAGCTAGTACGGCAAGCGATGCCAACAAAGTGCACGGTTAACTTGGAAATGGAATAAGGCACTCAACTTGCCACCTATTGCGCTTCGGTAAAGGAGTTATAGCGGCGACTTGGGTTAGGTATCCAAATTCACCAGTCCGGCCTTGATGGCGTAGCGAACCAGACCGGGAATATCACGAACGTTAAGGCGCTGCATGATCTGCGCGCGGTGGGTTTCCACGGTTTTGATGCTTACGTTGAGAAGATACGCCATTTCCTTCGTGGACCGACCTTCCGCGATGAGTTGCAGGATTTCACGCTGCCGGGACGTCAACGCGTCCAATGGCGACGAATCGCTGCCGATTCGGAGCATGTAACTTTCCACCATTTGACGCGATACAGGGGGGCTCAGATAGGTATCGCCAACCTTTACGGCGTTAATAGCGAGCTCCAATTCCAGAGGCGCCGAATCTTTTACCAAATAACCGGATGCTCCTGCGCGCAATGCCTGAACGACATAGTCCTCATTCGTGTACATCGATAGAATTAAAACGCGAACTGCAGGGAACTGCCTTCGAATTTGTGCGGTGGCTTCCAAACCATTCACATTCTTCATCGCGACATCCATCAGCACTAAGTCAGGCTGCTGTTCCTCGACGAGGCGCACAGCTTCCAGGCCATCGCCCGCCTCCGCTATAACCTCCACGCCAGGCATATCCTCAAGCAGCGAGCGGATTCCCGCTCGCACCAATGCATGATCATCGGCCAGCAATATGCGCAGCATCCGAAACCCTTTTATAACGAAGAATGTTGAATTGCAGTATCGACCGCTAAATTGGCCAAGGGAAATTCCACTCTAATACGTGTTCCACAACCGGGCGAGCTACCGATTTCCATGCTACCGGCCACAAGAGATACTCGTTCTTGCATTCCCAGGAGACCGACACTGTTGCCCGCCAACGCTCTTTGCCGCGTCGTCGCTAGGTCGAAACCTCTGCCATCGTCCTGGATCATCAACTCCAAAGTTTTGTCCTTACAGCTTAACTTCATTTCCACTTCGGTCGCCGAGGCATGACGCAAAATATTGGTAATGGCTTCTTGGGCGATACGGAAACACGCGGTTTCCAAATCCGGAGGCAATCGCGGTAAATCTGGTTGCGCCATGAAATTGACGGCGATGCCTGCAACACCTAATTGTCGGTCGATCTGCCATCGCAACGCGGAAACAAGACCAAGATCATCCAATTGGGGTGGGCGCAGATCCAGCGAAAGCTCCCTGACCCGCGCCAGGGCCAACTCGGTCACTCGAATACTTTCCTCCAAATGCACTTGAGCTTCTTCAGGCACACGGCGCTTCGCGGTGTTGAGATGAATCTTCACCGCCGTCAAAGCTTGGCCGATCTCGTCATGTAATTCACGCGCGATCCGTCGCCGCTCCGCTTCCTGAACCTCCAGCATGCGATTAGACAGCGCTTGCAAACCCGTCTTCGCCTCCGCCAGCGCTTCGCTGGCGCGGCGGCGTTCACGGCGGTTCTCCGCCTCTCGCACTTCGCGCTGAATAGCTGGCACCAATCGCACCAAACTACCCTTGATCAAATAATCCTGAGCGCCTGCACGCATTGCCTCTACCGCCGTCTCTTCACCTTTTGCGCCGGAAATTACAATGAATGGAAGATCCTGATCGAATGCTCTAACAATTTTCAACGCCGCGAGGCCGGAGAGCGCCGCGAGAGAATAGTCCGATAGCACCACATCATACTGTTGTGCTACGAGCGCCTCAACCATAGCGGCCGCATTGTCCACACGAACGGTGTGAGGTTCAAGTCCACCGTGCTGCAATTCAGCCAACACTAATGCTGCATCGCTTTCAGAATCCTCCACAAGCAATATTGATATATATGAAGTCACCCAACTTACTCCCGATTAAATGTTACTCGCCACCCAGCGATGTGTCTGGCGACTGTCATTTTTATCATACATGTCAAACAGCCCACTATCATTCCTTTGGCCATTCAGCATCATTAATTTTTGAAGGCC
>DATLHW010000538.1:0-3624 GCA_035539675.1 Burkholderiales bacterium
AATGCAGCGCTAACTGCGGCAGCTGCTTTGACCACAAATCCGTTGGATGTTCAGATTTTTGATCGAAAAATTAGGGCAGGGCAACTCCTCCAAGCATCCTTCACATCGGGTGGAAGCGAGCTCGTCAGCACTACTGTAAGAGCTCACCATTAAACCTGTCGCCGATAACTTTCGGCAGGGTATGGCCCGGATTAGCAAAGTGTAATCCGGGCCACAAGTTTGGAAGTTAATTGGGGTCCGTATAACCGTTAAATGCGCCACGCCAGCATCAGACGAACATCGCGACCTGGCTCTGGAAAGCCGGCGACATTTCCCCAGAATGGGTGGTAGCCGAAACTGGCTTGTTCCAAGTAGTAGCGGTCAAACAGATTTTTGACGGTGAGCGTCACGCTGAAGTCATCTTTTCCCGTCGGCAGCAATTGCGCGTACACATCGTGGACGGCATAACCAGGTTTGGCGCGGGCGCCTTCGGCTACCTGGGTCAGTTCTTCCACATAGCGGCCTGTCCAGCCCATTTTTACGTTATGCGAAGGCATGACGTAATCGAGTTGCGTGATCCAGGTGCGTCCGGTCGAATTGCCGAGTTGCATGGCGACCATGTCGTTGAGCGGCGTATCGTTTAGAGTGGGTTTCGCATGCGCCACGCCGATACTGGACGACCACGGACCGGCTTGGTAACCCACACGGGCGTTGTAACCGTTGACTCGCACATCGCCGAGATTCCTGCGGCTCGTTTCATACCCGATGAAGTGATCGATACGCTGGCGGAATACAGCGCCTTGGGCATGCCAGGGACCACTTTGCCATTGCATGCCCAGTTCGGTGTTTTTCCCTTTTTCGGGGGAGATGTCGCTGTCATTGGTCTGAATTTGTCTGAGGTACGGCTCGACAATGCCGACACCGCGCAACGCACGGGCATGACTGAGGCGGACAGCCAGATTGTCGGAGGCCGCCCAGGACAGGCTCGCGCTAGGCGAAAAGCCGTCCGATCGAAAGCGTTGGTTCGTCGTGTCGGTGTAATCGTAGCGGTCATGGCGTACGCCGGTTGTCAGCAGCATCGAAGGGGCGAATGCATAGTCGTCTTGCACGTAGAGGCCATCGACCGTGGCTTTCTCGTCCGGTAGCGCTCCGGCGGACCGTTGAGCTTCGCCGGTAACGCGTCGATAGTCGAAACCGTAAGTCAGTTTATGTTGCCCGAAGTGGGAGATATTGCTCAGGTTCAGCCCCTTGCTGCGTACGCCATTGCGTTCCTGAGTCGGCGTGTCCATTGCAAGATCGATTGAATGTTCGTTGACATAGGCGCCCAGCCTTGCCTTGAGCAGAGGTTGGCCGGGATCGTAGTCGTAGCTGAAAGCGGTCGATTCACGCTCGGTGCGCTGTCGTTCGATTGGATTGAATGGCGCCGACAGAAGGTTAGCTGCCCTGTTACGCAAGCCTTCGTCCTGATGGCGTTCATGGGACAGGCCGAAACGGTGCGCATCCGTCATTTTCGTGTTCAGCTTGACGAATTCGTTGTGGGTGTCCGCGGCGCTGTTCTCTACAGTGTTGCCATTCCCATCGCGGTAATCGCTGCTTTTCAGGCGGTTGATGCTGGCGATGACGCTGGTGTCTTCGGTGAAGCGGCCAAAGCCGGTTGCCGAAAATTTCGAGCCATCGCTAACGCTTTGATAGCCGCCTTTCAACAATGCGCCGAAACGTTCGCCGGGACGCAACATATCGTCCGCGTTCTTGGTAGTAAAACGAATCGCGCCGGCCAGTGCGCCCGGTCCGGCAGTGGCGGCGCCGGCTCCCGCTTCGATCTCCACGCGTTTGAGCATGTCGGGTTCAATCACGACTTGGCTGGTGTGGTGGAATGCCGCTTCGGGTTGCGTGGCGCCGTCGATCGTGATGTTCAGCATGCGTTCGTTGATCCCGCGTACAAAGAGTTTTTGCGCGGTGGATGGTCCTCCCACTACGTTGACTTCCGGCGCTTGCTTAAACAGGTCGCGCAAACTGGTCGCCTGTTCGAGCTCAATGCGTCTCGCGCGCACGATGGTGACGTCGTCGCCTTGCCCTGTGACTACAACGGGGGCGAGTTGGACTGTGGCTGCTGGCGGTTTTTCATTTTCGGCATGTGCGTTCGTATTGAACGCAGCGGTGAGCGTCAACAAAAGCAAGGGGCGGGTCTGTAGCCTAAGGCGTGAGCGATGAAGCATGAATTGTCCTTTGTTATTGATCTCTATGCCGCGCATCGGTTCCCTTCTCCTAAAGGTGAGAGAGTGAGAGGGTGTCTGAATGCGTGTCAAGAATGGTGACGATAGATATAGATACGACTGAGCGTTACATCGAGAGGATTTTTTTAGTACACGCTGCATCCCTTTTTGTTAATGCATTGCGACGTCAATTTCCTTGACGTCGTCGTGCGGGCTTTACTTATCAAAGAAGGTGGTGTTGCGACGAGCAGGTATGCATTGCGGCAGATCGTCCGACTATGCCAGCGCGCGAAGGGCAGCCGTGACTACTTAGGGACTCTCGAATAATAAATTGTCCATTATGGCGGTCGTGGCTGGATGCGATGCTAGGCGTCCCGAAGCGCCGTAGAGCGGGACTACACAAGCGAGGGACAACGCAGCAGCGCGCCAGCCACGGCCAGACAGAATGGACAATTTATTATTCGAGAGTCCCTTATGCGCAAGTGGGGCCGCCTGATGACAAAAAGGAGTCGATGCATTCCGACCAACTTTATACAGGCAGCGGCTAATCAAGGACATGCCCCGAAGCAAGGGACGGGAGTGTATCAGGTCAACGTCACGGATGCACTGGCGCCGATTCGCGAGTTTATCCGCTTCGTTTCGAACTTGAAGTCGTTTATTTGTTTGTTGATTGATCCCGGATAAAACGTATCAGTCCCCCCGTCGAGCCATCATGGGCTTGGCTTGCGTGGCCCTGAAGCTCCGGCAGAATCCGATTGGCGAGTTGTTTGCCAAGCTCGACGCCCCATTGATCAAACGAATTTACATTCCAGATGCATCCTTGCACAAATGTCTTGTGTTCATAGAGTGCAATTAGCATTCCAAGCGAATAAGGCGTGACCTGATCGAGAAGAATAGTGTTGCTCGGGCGGTTGCCGCTAAACACCTTGTGCGGCAGCAGTGCGGCGATGGAATCGTTGCTCATGCCTTGCGCGGATAACTCGGCGCGAGCTTCTTCCGCGGTCTTGCCACGCATCAACGCTTCGCTCTGAGCGAGGCAGTTGGCGAGTAGCATGGCGTGGTGATCACCTTCCGGATTGTGCGAACGAATTGGCGCAATAAAATCCACCGGCGCTAGTCGAGTCCCCTGGTGAAGCAGTTGGAAAAACGCGTGTTGTCCATTCGTTCCCGGCTCCCCCCAGATAATGGGGCCGGTTGCGTAAGCGATCTTTCGCCCGTCGCGCGTCACGCTCTTGCCATTACTCTCCATGTCGAGTTGTTGCAGATAGGCGGGGAAGCGATGTAGATACTGGTCATAGGGCGCGATCACATGGCTTCCGCTTTCCAGAAAATTGATATCCCAGATGCCGATCAACGCGAGAATGGCGGGCGCATTTTGAGCGAGCGGCGCGGAAATGAAATGCTGGTCCATCGCATGCGCGCCCGATAGTAG
>DATLHW010000539.1:0-5952 GCA_035539675.1 Burkholderiales bacterium
AATTTGTTCGCCTTACCTAGTTTGACCGCCTGTTCGGCGAGGTAGGTCGGGGTGCAGATATTTCCTGGGAGATTGCCCAGATCCTTCGTGAGATTAATCCCTTCGCCGATGGCGACGCCCCGGGCGGCGGCTTTTTCGCCAAGGCTCACTTCGGTGCGGGTCGCAACGCTAAGAGTCAGCTTGCGCAATGGGCGGCGTGTGTCGTCCGTCTTGCTCTTTAATTTATCGAAGCGATAAAGGCTCGCCATCGTGGTGAGAACGGCTTGCTCGACACGCCACGCGACGTCGCGTTTTTTTACCGTCAATTCGGTGAGATACAGAATAGCTTCCGCCGCTCCCGTTTCGACAAGTCGTTTAACAGCAGAGCGTATTGCGGTCAGATAGGACTTTTCCTGCAAATCTCGCTCTTTGCCCAGGCCCACCAACAGAATCCGCTCGCTGGAAACATTGGGCACGTTGTGCAGAAGAAGCGTGCCGCCAAGTTTTCCCTCCATATCGCCTCGGCCGAGGATGTCGGACAAATATCCTTCGGACAATTTGTCGATGGCTTCTGCTTGAGGGGAGAGCTTGCGTGCTTCGAAAACGCCGACGACGATGCAGGCGCTGCGTTGCTTTTCGGGGCTGCCGGTTTTTATGATAAAGTCCAAGACGAACTCCTGAGTTTGCGCTGACTCGCGAAGTATATATCGCGGATTGGGAGTTTTTCTAATGCCCACCTCTACAAAATACACTACGCTTCTCGATTTTTGCGGCTCCAGCGCCCTGATTCGACTCAGAGGTTGTGCGAAAACGTAGCAAGCGGCCCGAGAGCGGGCGCCAGAAGCGCGGACGTACATTTGGCGCGTTGAGCTTCGCTGACTTCCGGTTCGAAGCGCGCAGTAGATTTATTCGCAACCTCTTCATATGAAAATCTTTCGTCGCAGTCTTCTCCGTGAATTCACTACGCTAGCCGTCGCGATATGCGTCGTACTGCTTGCGATCAGTCTGACGACGCTCCTGATTCGTTTGCTCGGCAGGGCGGCAAGCGGCTCCATCGAAATGGAAGGGGTTTTTGCTTTTCTTGGCTTTACGGCGATTAACTATCTGCCGATCATTTTGTCGCTGACCCTATTCCTTGCGGTGCTCATGACGTTGTCCCGTTGGTATGCGGATAGCGAAATGATTGTTTGGTTCTCCTCGGGTATTGGCCTTACTCGCTGGATTCGACCGGTGCTCACTTTTACGATTCCCGTTGCAGTGCTTATCGGCATTCTAAGCATGGGATTGTCGCCGTGGGCGCTCCGTCAAAGCCTGGAATATAAGCGCCAATTGGACAGCCGTGATGACGTCGCGTTGTTGGCGCCTGGGGTCTTCAGGGAATCGAAGCAAGCTGATCGGGTGTTTTTCGTTGAGAATCTGTCGGAGACGGACGCTGTCGTCAGTAATGTTTTCGTGCAATCCACCCAGCAGCAGCGGCTTGGCGTCATGGTGGCGAAGCAGGGGGTGCAAAAGATCGAGGCGAATGGCGATAAGTTTTTGGTCTTGGAGAACGGCCGTCGTTACGATGGAGCGCCTGGATCGCTGGAATACAAAGTGATGGATTTCGAGAGCTATGCGATTCGGATCGAGCCGCACGAGGCGAAAGCCGAGGTTCTGCCGGCTAAATCCTTGCCGACGCCGGCGTTGCTAAAGCACCCCACGCCGCAAAATATCGCTGAGCTTCACTGGCGTCTTGCTTTGCCGATTGGCGTTATTTTGTTGTCGCTAATCGCAATACCATTGAGTTTTGTAAATCCGCGCAGCGGCAGGTCAATGAATTTGGTGAGCGCATTGTTGATCTACACCATTTATAGCAGCTTACTTAGCACTTGCCAGGCATGGTTGGCGCAGGGAAAGCTGGCGCCGGAGATTGGGCTTTGGCCGGTACACGCCGGAGCCTTGGTTGTACTGGTTCTGCTCTTTTACAAACGGAGCAGTCTGAATGGTTTCGCGGGAATATGGTCATGGCGTTAGGCAATGCAGACATTGCTTCCAAATGCTAACTGTTATACTATCTGCCCCCTTCCGGAGAGGTGGATGAGCGGTTTAAGTCGCACGCCTGGAAAGCGTGTTTACGTTAATAACGTAACGCGGGTTCGAATCCCGCCCTCTCCGCCAAAATATCAATTAGGTTGCCGAGTTTGAAACGAAGTTTTCGAATTCGGCAAACTTATCTCAGTAAAATCTATAGCAGAAAATCGGATTTGCACATGACAAATTCGGACGAATGAAGGCGCTTGAATTTTTTCCAATGCGCCTCGTTGATTAATGCGATTGAGGCGCTATTGCTTCAAGTAACTTCCTGGTTCAATTAAGCAGCCTTCGCCTTAACGTTCCGCACCCTAATATCTATAGAGATTGATTCCGGTTAAACCATGATTTTACGCATCAATAAAGTCCTAAGTCGGCTCGGTATTTCACGAACGACACTTTACCGATGGATGGACGAGGGTATCTTTCCGAAGCCGCTTCATCTTGGGCCTAACGCTATCGGTTGGCGTGAAGAGGATATTAATCAATGGGAATGGTCAGCGAAGTACGGCCCCGAGCAGAGTAGAGGCGCGAAGGGCTTGGAAACAACAGACGCATAACGGGCTTTGCTGTAAAGGCTACGTACCTTATTGCTCCCCGCTCTGTATAATCCACAGCCCGCCAAATTCAAATGAAGTAAGAAGGTCAGCAAGCCATGAGCAACGAAGAACGCATTACCAAAATTCAGAAGTCCAGAACGCTTCAGGAGCTTAATAAGGCGCTCAAGGGATTCCGTGAGCAGGTTGTTGCAATCCATCCCGTCTTGGAGCTCAACGGCGCTTTCAAATTGGCGCTGGACACCAATCAATATTTTCATGCCCTCGGTGATATCAAGCGCGCCGCTCGCGGCGTCCGAGGCGGGGGATATCAAGATGTCATCAGCGTACTTGAGCGGGCAGCGGATAAGCAGTTTTCTTTGTCGGATAAAGAAACCAGTCGGCGTTAACTGACGTCGGGCGGTTGGCGTTGGGCATGGCCTACTCGCTGCGTTTATTCGGAAATTCCCCGCTTTTGAGCTTTTCCCCATCGGGTTCTTATTTTCGCAAGCGTCCCGTTTTTTTCTAATCGCTGGAACGCTGCTTCGAGCTTTTGCACTGTTGTTGCGTTGATATGCTTACTTAGACCGAAATAAACAGGGTCAGACGCAAGAGTAAACGGATGGAGAGCGAGGGCCCGGAAGTTAGGGTTGTTCTGAAGTTGGTGGACGACATAATTTTCGTCTTCGAAAAAACCAAGGTTATGGCCTCCCGCCACGCGTTTATGAAGCGTCGATCCTTGCGATGCCACGTCAAAGCTTTGCGCGAAAACGGGGTCGGCCGTGAGTCGTGTATCGAACGCGGCCGAATACTTGGCGTCCTTCTGAATGCCGAAAGAAAGCTTGGTGCGTCGCGAAGCCTCCACGAGGTCATCAAGGGAGGAGATTTTTAGATCCAGATTTTCCTTGCGCACGACCAATACCCGTTTCGAAATCCGCGCCGGTCCAAAAAATTTGATGAAAACTTCGCGATCGGCTGTTCGGGTTAGATTCATCATCATGTCGATGTCGCCTGTTTGCATCGCGTTTAGCGCGCGCGACCACGATAGCTCGATAAATTCGATCGTGAAGCCGGCATCCTTCACTACTGCCTCGGCAAGTTCAACATCGAGCCCCGTCCAGTGACCATCCTTGAGGAAATAATTAGGGGCGAATTCGGTAACGCGCACCCGAATGCTTTCGGCGCGAATCGAACTTGAGAAGATGGCGATCAGTGCAGCTGCGACTATGAGCAGGGTACGCATAATGATCTCCGATTGATCGGCCCTGAATTAATCGTGACTGGCTTCGCGTTCGCTAGGCGATGGTTTTAGGGCGTAAGCCAAGCGTAAAGTAAAACGTCGCGCCTTGATTGGGAGCGGCCTCGGCCCATATTCGTCCACCGTGACGCTCAACAATGCGGCGTACGGCCGCAAGCCCAACGCCAGCGCCGTCGAATTCTCGGAATGTATGTATGCGTTGAAACGCGTCAAAGAGTTTGCCGGCGGAGGCCATGTCGAAGCCAATGCCGTTGTCGCGGACAAAATACGCGCGGTTTTCAGCATCGCCCGTTACGCCAAACTCAATGCCAGCAAATCGCTGTGTACATGAATACTTCCATGCGTTATTCAAAAGATTCCTTAGCGCTATTCGAATGAGCATCGAATCAGCGTACGCAATGATTCCCGGTTGGATGCGCAACTCGACACGACGTTGCGGCTCTTGGCTGCGCAAGTCTTCGGTAACACTCAACACAAGTTCGCTTAAATCAACCGCGCTTAGCCGAAGTTCGTCCCGGTTGGCATGGGATAGCTCCAGAAGCGCCGCGATGAGCGTCTCCATGTTTCGAGTGGAGCGAACGATGTACTCCAGATGATCTTGAGCATTGGCGTCAAGTTGGTTCTTGTAGTTGTCTTGCAGGGTTTTGGCGAGGTCGCAAACCCTCTCTAACGGAGCGCACAAGTTATGCGAGACGGAGTGAAGGAAAGTCTCCAGCTCCCCATTGGCGAGTTGCAGTTCGATGGTGCGTTCCGCGACTCGACGTTCACGTTCAATGATCTCATCGCTTAGTCGAGCGTTAGCGCCGAGAAGCTCGGCGGTTCGTTCCTGAACCCGCTTTTCCAAGTGTTTTTGTAGACTGCGCAGCGATAAATGCGTGTTCACCCGGGCTAACACTTCCTCTACCTGAAAGGGTTTGACGATGTAGTCAACGCCTCCCGCCGTAAAGGCTTTGACTTTATCCGACACATCATCGGCGGCGCTGATGAAAATGACGGGAATGTCGCGAGTGCGCTCGTTGTTTTTCAATTGTTCGCATACTTGGTAACCATCAAGACCGGGCATTCTGATATCGAGCAGGATCAGATCCGGCGTCGTCGATTCAAGGAATCGCAACGCGTGTTCTCCGCTATTGGCTGGATGAACCGTGTACGCCTGCTCGATAAGAATACTGTTTAACAGGCGTAGGTTAGCGGGGGTGTCATCAATGATCAGGATCCGAGGCCTCTCATTTCCGGATGTAACGGGGGAGTTCATGTTCTCGCCTTTTCATTTGTGTTCTGAATCCAATTCAAGATCCGCTCATATTGGAAGTCATCCGCCAGTTCCGTCAGTATCCGAGAGAGGGTGGGGTCATGGCTACCCAGATTGCTGATGGTGTGCAGGATCGCGTCTGTTTCGAGGCGAATTAATGCCTGCGTCAGGGCGGCGCGAAGTTCGGGCGGCAGGGAAGCCGGGTTAATGGACTCTAATTGTTGTGGCGCGCTCGCCTTCGCCGGCGAGGACTCGTCTTCATAAGTAAATTCCAAGTGCAGTTGGTCATGCAATACATCGAATAGGTCTTCTTCGTGAAATGGCTTGCGTAAGAAGGCGTCGCAGCCGGACGCTAGAATGTCGGCGCGTTGCTCCTCGAAACTGCTGGCGGTCAAGGCGATGATTTTCGTTTCGCTTCCTGCGCCGGCCGCCTTAATGCGGCGTGTCGCTTCAGCCCCGTCCATAATCGGCATGCGAATGTCCATGAAGATTAGATTCGGATGGGAGTTCTGCCATACATCGAACGCCTCTTGTCCGTTGCTGGCTTCCAGAACTTCGAAGCCCAAGGGGGTCAGTAAACGAGAGATCAATTGTCGCGCTGCCCAGCGATCGTCGGCGACCAGTACACAAAATTTCGGCTGATTGGGCGCAAGGGCTGTCACTCTGCGGGTGAGCTTGTTGGTCGGTTCGCTAACCTGATGGGCGGGGACCACTAAAACAGGAACTTCAAACTTAATTGTCGTGCCTCGGCCTAAATGGCTATCCAGATGTAATTTGCCGCCCATGACTCGCGCGAAACTATTACTGATGGCCAAGCCCAGTCCTGTCCCTTCCTGCGCTTGCAGTCCCGCTTGCGC
>DATLHW010000540.1:0-2650 GCA_035539675.1 Burkholderiales bacterium
GTAGCGTCTTTACAGGTGATCCCCAGTCGATTTGCTAGGAGCGCTGCTGGAAAGTGGTGGTCTGGATGGATTGCGGCGACGGGAATGGTTTCGAGAGCGTGTGAGGCGGTTTCGTTGTTGGTGGAGGATTTTTTCGCCAGCGTTGGCCGTGTTCCCGTCACATAGCGCACATCGGCGAATCCGCAGCCACTGACGAAGGTGACGATGTAATCTCCTTTGCATAAGGTTGCGGTCGTGGGACGTTTGCGTTCGGAGATGTTGAGGAGAAGAAAGCCGCTGGCCCGGTCTGCCATCCAGTTGTGTTGGGACTGAATGTTAAGAAAATGGCGGGGTGTCATGGTTAGTCCTCCTTGCTGGTGACTGACTGTTCGGTGGCGTTTATTTCACTTCCACTCGCGCAGGTTGCAATCTAAAAGACCAGCGATGTTTTTACTATCCGTCTTAAGGATTACTCCAAATGACTTGGGCTCTGAGAGTCGCCTTCGGGGTTCAGAAACGACTCATCCTCATTGGCCCTTGGTGCATTGCATCAAGCATTTTCCAAGCCAAGAGAATGAAGCGCGTGCAATCAAAAGGTTGTCGTGAAACGGTATTTCGCAGGTTAGACCGCTGTTAGAATGGTCGACACTTTTTCTGATCGTTATCAGGGCGGGGCGATGGCTTCTGGCAAAAACGCAAAGCGATTTACTTTGGTTGTCGCAGGCCTTGGACTGCTTTTCCTTATCGTTTTCGCGGTTGGTTTCCACTTTGCGCAAAAGGCGCTTAAAGACCAGATCGTGCAAGCGCTAGGTCCGGAAAGCGATGTCCAATCCATTCAATTGGGGTGGTCTGGCGTTGAAGTAACCGGATTGCGTATCCGGGCGCCAAAAGGCTGGCCTGCCGAGGATGCTTTACGGGCCAAGCGGATCGTCGTTTCCCCTGATTTATTCAGCGTATTCTCAGGTCGGTATCGTGTTGGAAGCATCGCGATAGAGGAGCCCTACGTTTCCGCCTTGCGGGCCAAAAATGGGCGTCTTCGCCTTTTGCCCAGTCTGCTCGAGCAGCCGGCGCGGAAGAGCGGTAACGATAAGGCGCCTCCGGAAATTCTCATTGGGAAAATCAAGCTGGATGGCGGCGTCGTGGAGTTTTTTGACGCCACTGTCAGGCAGCCGGCTTTAAAGCTTCGCCTGGAGCAAATGCATATCACGGTGGAGGATTTGCTTCTACCCGCCATGACTGGCCGTACGAAGCTGCAATTGGATGGCGTCCTCAAGGGCGTTCGGCAAGACGGCGCGATATCAATCGGCGGGTGGGCGGAGATCGCGACTAAGGATTCTTCGTTAACTACAAAGTTACGCGGCGTCGATCTCGTCGTGCTGCAGCCCTATTTGATCAAGGCGTCGGAAGCCGGTGTGACCAAGGGAGCGCTCGATCTTGAATTGAAATCGACGGTTCAGCGCAATCGCCTTAATGCGCCGGGGGTCATAACCTTGTCGGGGCTGGAGCTTTCATCCGGCGGTGGCGTATTCAGCACATTCATGGGCGTTCCGCGACAAGCGGTTGTTAGCTTCATGAAGAATCAAAACGACCAGATTGCAGTGAAGTTCGTTTTGGAGGGTAACCTCAATGATCCGAAATTTTCCCTCAACGAGAATATAGCGACGCGCGTTGCGCTTGCAATGGCGGAATCTCTTGGCGTTAGCTTGAAGAGTATTGCTGGCGGGACAGGGACAATAGGGCAGAAGGGATTGGAAGGCGTGGGCAGTGCGTTGGGGCGAATGTTTGGAAAGTAGGCATTAGACTTCTTTCGAAACCTACTGCGCGACCCGATATCAAGCCTGCGATGCTCAACGTACTATTCGTACGCCTCCGCTTCTCGGCTCGATATCGGGCCGCTCGCTACGGTTTCGAAAGAAGTCTGATCTTGACCTACCATAAGGAAATGCGGAGCTGAACGATGGGACGTTTTGACTACTATGGCGGCTGGGCGCCTTATGTGCCCGTCGCGGAGCGGCGACGCAAAGCCGAGAAAAAAATTGCAGCGCTGAAGAAAAAAGGACGCGACTGCCAATCCATTGCGATCGAGGGCCGCGCGATCGCCCGCAGCTTCTGGGGAAAAGCGTGGTGCGAAAACCTGGAAGCCTACAGCGACTACGCCAACCGCCTCCCACGCGGACGAACCTATGTGCGCAACGGCTCGGTCGTCGATTTGCAGATTGCGAAAGGCAAGGTGACCGCGCTGGTCATGGGCTCCGAACTCTATGAAATCGATATCACGGTCAATCCGCTGGAGAAGACGCATTGGCAATCGCTGCTCCAGGAATGCGCCGGCAAGGTCTCCACCATGGTTGAGCTTCTGCAAGGAAAGCTTTCCAAATCCGTGATGGAAATCGTCACCCGCCACGGCGGCGGTCTGTTCCCGATGCCGAAGCAAATCAAATTCCGTTGCAGCTGCCCGGACTCCGCCTCCATGTGCAAACACATCGCCGCGACGCTGTACGGCGTAGGCGCTCGTCTCGACGCCCAGCCGGAACTGCTTTTCCAACTGCGCCACGTGGACCCGCAAGAACTGATAATGCAAGCGGCGAGCTTGCCGGTGACGGAGACAAAATCCACGATTGACGAGAGTCAGCGGTTGGAGACCTCGGATCTTTCCGGGTTGTTTGGCATT
>DATLHW010000541.1:0-7730 GCA_035539675.1 Burkholderiales bacterium
TGAATGTCGGAGGCGCCGCCATTAATCGCATCCAATAGTATTTTTTGCAGGTATTTAACTACCGGCGCATCATCAACGTCGGTCGCTTCTTCGGCTGCTGCCGGCGCCTGCCCCTCATCCAACATCCCTTCTTCTAGCTCGAAATCCTCTGACACCATGGATTCGAGCGCCTTACTGCCCGTCTCGCCAGCCTTTTTGATCAGACTGGTTAGCTTCGCATCCTCGACAACGACTGGCTCAACCACAAGCCCTGTTGCAAACTTGATTTCGTCTAAAGCCTGTTGATTCGTTGGATCCGAGACTGCGAGAAAAAGGCGATTACCACGCTTGCCGAGGGGAAGAACTCGATGACTAACCACAAATTTTTGTTCAACTAGATTTTTAGGCACCGCCTCAAAATCAACCGCCGAAAGGTCCAACTGGGGATAGCCAAAAGTCTGGGCGGCAAACTGACATACCTCAGAAGGCTTTAGCTTTTTAGACTGAGTTAGCTGCTCTATGAACGAAATATTGGCCTTCGCGGCCTCCGCTTGAATCACCTTTGCATCGGCCTCCTGCAGCTTGCCTTGGAGGACAAGCGCACGCGCGAATGGACTAAGACTAGGGGGAGGAGTCGCGGCCATGGAGATATTCTAGAGAATCAAGAATATCCTTATCATGCCTAGGTTTATATGTTTTTTCAAATGTAATCGTTTAAAGATCTTTCGGGCCAACCTCTCATGCCGCCACCCGATTGTTAAGAAAAATCTTAACCATGCGCACCATGCGATCCTGCGTCTGGATTATTTCCATCGGACATCCCGATATCTTGAGTGAAGTCCCCGGTTCGGGGATATCTTCCAATCGCTCAAGAATCAACCCATTAATTGTTTTAGGCCCGTCCAAAGGAAATTCCAGCCCAAATTTACGATTCAGTAACCGCAATGGCGTACGCCCCTCCACCAAGACGCTACCATCCACTTGATCAACGAATAATCCGCCACGCGATGGAGAATGACTGGTGAACTCCCCAACGATCTCTTCCAAAATATCTTCTAGCGTCACCAATCCCTGAATTTCGCCGTACTCGTCCACTACCAATCCTAGCCGACGCTGCGTCTCCTGAAAGTTTTGCAACTGGGTAAAAAGCGGCGTTCCTTCAGGGATGAAATACGGATCCCTTATGATTTCCCGAAGCATCTCCCGCGATAGTTCACCGCTTTTAGTCTGGTGCAACACCTTACGGACGTGCAAAATTCCAACAATGTTGTCTAGCGACCCCGTACATACGGGCAACCGCGTATGGTTAGTGGTGGTCAAACTCTCACGTATTTCCTCAATGGGCGCATCCAAATCAATGGCTTCGATTTGAGCGCGAGGAGTCATGACGTCGTCTACCGTAATGTCTTCTAATTCAAACAAATTGCTCAGAATGTTACGGTGCTTGGCGGGAAAATAATGGCCGCCCTCAATAACCAATGTTCTTAATTCCTCCATAGTCAGGCTAGATTCGGCGCTCCGGCCAGGCTGCAACCGGAATACCCACAAAATAGCTTTCACAAACAGATTTACAAACCAAACAATGGGGTAGGCAAACTTAAGCAATGGCGCCAGCACGAAACTGGACGCGAGAGCGATCGGTTCCGAATGGGAAGCGCCAATCACTTTTGGAGTAATCTCAGAAAAAACTAGAATCAGGAACGTAATGCAAAGCGTCGCGATACTTAGCGCCCACTCGCTATCCCCCAATAAACGCACGGTTAGTACCGTTGATAGCGCAGCCGAAGCAGCATTTACCAAATTATTGCCGAGAAGAATGACGCCCAGCAGCTTATCTGTATTACTCAGCAATTGAGTCGTCAAGCGCGCAGCTCGGGACCCCTCCTTCGCCAAATGTCGCAGCCTATAACGGTTCAGCGCCATCATGCTGGTTTCGGCAATGGAAAAAAAGCCAGACACAATTAAAAGCACGGCGAGTACGATCAGCAACGTGCCAGTGGATATATCGTCCAAGGGAATTTAAAGCGCGTTAATGAACTTTAATTATCAAAAGGCGCCCCTTACATCATCAATAACGATGCAAGATAACTTCCAGCACCAGCTTGCTGCCCAAATAAGCTAATACAAGAAAGCCAAATCCAGAGAGCAACCAACGGACCGCCACGCGTCCTCGCCATCCCCACATATGCCGTCCTATCAATAGCAGCCCGAAAATCAGCCAGGCGACAAATCCGAAGAGGGCCTTATGGGTAAACTGCATTGGCTTGCCAAATAACGCTTCGGAAAAAAAGACTCCGCTCAACAAAGTTAGCGTTAACAGAACAAATCCGGCGAAAAGAATACGAAATGTCAGTCTCTCCAAGACCATGAGTGGCGGCAAATCTCTCAGTAACGCAGGTAGGTTGCCTTTATGGAGCCGCTTCTCCAGTACAGACATCAATAACGCATGCAAAGCAGCAACTGTCAGCAACCCGTACGCCAGCATGGAGATAGCTAGGTGGGACTTAAACAATGACATGTTGGCGTAAGTCAGAACGTGTTGCGCATCCATGAAATACGGCAGTAACACGCTTATGGCGGCAACGGGCAAAATAAACGTACGCAAGGCGCCAACCTGCACCCAATAGCTCTCGACCCAATAAATAAGGACTGTCAACCACACAATAA
Organism: Burkholderiales bacterium; assembly: GCA_035539675.1. Lineage (GTDB taxonomy): Bacteria > Pseudomonadota > Gammaproteobacteria > Burkholderiales > DATLHW01 > DATLHW01. The sequence goes on from DATLHW010000541.1 coordinate 2,647, forward strand.
GAGACAATGCCGCGCCCAGGTTTAGGTTGAAGCCCCTTCCGCCCAACATGTCGTGGATAAGTAAGTAAGCATGTATCGCTAAGGCAAGTGGAAGCAGCCCACGCTGCAATACTGCGGAGCTTTCAAAAACGGCTAGAGTAGAAGATGCGCTCTGCTCAGGCATTCGACGCCAAGCGGAAACAGCGAGCCCTAGGTACAAAAGCGCGGTGATAGAATAAAAAAATAGTTCAGGCATTGCGCAGTAGCATTGACCTGCAGTCACAGAATTTCATTTTCGAAGTCTACACCATCTCATATCACATGGCAGACTCCCCCATTGGAAGCATCTAGAGGCTCAATATAAATGTTCGAAAATCTTACCCAACGACTTGGTCATCTGGTCAAAAGCTTACGCGGCGAGGCCCGGCTTACTGAAGACAACATCCAGGACGCGATGCGCGAAGTACGCATGGCCCTTTTAGAGGCGGATGTGGCGCTGCCCGTCGTCAAAGACTTCGTTGCCGGCGTTAAGGCAAAAGCCCTGGGCCAGGAAGTCCTTCAAAGCCTCTCGCCAGGGCAAGCGCTGATAGGCGTCGTACATCAAGAACTGACCCGCATAATGGGCGAAAGCAATGTGGCTCTCAATCTCGCCTCAACGCCACCCGCGGTCATTTTAATGGCAGGCCTTCAAGGCTCGGGGAAGACAACGACAAGCGGAAAGCTCGCCAAGTTACTTAAGGAGCAACAAAGAAAAAAAGTATTGTTAGTAAGCTGCGACGTCTATCGGCCTGCCGCTATAGAGCAGTTAAAGACATTGGCGAGTCAGTTGGGCATCGATTTTTTTGCGTCCAACATTGGCCAAAAACCTATCGACATTGCTCGAGCAGCCGTCGACCACGCTCGCAGACAATTTTGCGATGTCTTGATTGTCGATACAGCCGGTCGGTTAAACATCGATGAAGCGATGATGGCGGAAATTCGCGAGCTTCACACCGCACTGTCGCCAACCGAGACGTTATTTGTGGTGGACGCGATGCAAGGTCAGGACGCCGTCAATGTAGCGAAGGCCTTTAACGACGCCCTTCCTTTAACAGGAATAGTCCTCACAAAACTGGACGGCGACGCTCGTGGCGGAGCCGCGTTATCAGTGCGCCAGGTAACTCAGAAACCCATCAAGTTTGCCGGCGTCGGTGAAAAACTCACGGGACTCGAGGCGTTCCATCCAGAGCGCATGGCGTCGCGCATCCTCGGTATGGGCGATGTACTCTCACTCATTGAGCAAGCAAAAGACCACATCAATCAGGAGGAAGCGAAAAAGCTCGCCGATAAACTCAAAAAGGGCAAGGATTTCGATCTAGAAGACTTCAAAGCTCAAATCTTGCAAATGAAAAAGATGGGGGGTGTTTCAGCCTTGCTCGATAAACTTCCCGCACAGTTCGCAAATGCCGCCGCAACCGCGTCAGGCGCTGATGACAAAGCCATTCATCGTATCGAAGGCATCATCAACTCAATGACGCCGCTGGAACGCCGCAAGCCAGAAATAATCAAGGCTTCTCGCAAGCGCCGTATCGCCCTAGGGGCGGGCGTGCAAGTCCAAGAAGTAAACCGCTTGCTTAAACAATTCGAGCAAATGCAAAAAATGATGAAGCAGATGAGCAAGGGCGGCTTGGCGAAAATGATGCGCGGGATGAAGGGAATGCTTCCAGGCATGGAGTAACTCCCAATATGAACTTGGAGTGGCGTAAGCCGCCAAAGCGGGGCGTCGTGAGAGCAAGCCGCACCGCTCGGGAAAAGCCCCCACAGAAGCATCAAGCAGCCGCCATTTCGCTGGCTGCTTGATCGCAAACTCAAATAATATTGTTTGTTATCCGCACCAAGCCACGAGTCGCAGGATCCACCACAAACGAGTCAGCAGCATAGGCGCCGCCGGTTGATTGCTTCATTTGCCCCAAGCTGTAATCAGCATTCCCACCAAACGCAAGAAAATCTATAGAAACAGACGGCAGCGCACTCAAAACAGCTATCAATACCAGTCTCCCCACACACATCCATAAGTCAAAAGGGCAATAGACACGAACACCTTCCAACGCGCTTTTAATAAGCGCAGATTCTTTAAACTTGCGCCGAAATCAGTAGCTCGCGTACACTCTCTGCCTTTTTCGCGAAAACCTAAACAGGATTCAGCCATGGTTGTTATTCGTCTTTCGCGCGGCGGCGCTAAAAACCGCCCGTTTTATAACCTCGTAGTCGCCGATTCTCGCAATCGCCGTGACGGACGCTTTATCGAGCGCGTTGGGTTTTACAATCCTAAAGCGCCCGAAGGTCCAGATCACCTCCGCGTAAATTTGGATCGCGTCGCCTATTGGGAAGGCAAAGGCGCTCAGCTATCTGACGCCGTGCAAAAGTTGGTTAAGCGTGGCCGCAACGCCCTCGCCAGCTAACAACATCGTCGTCATGGGGCGCATATTCGCCCCTCATGGAATCAAGGGTTGGGTGAAGCTAAAAGTCTTTACCGAAACGCCAAGCAGTCTGTTGGACTACCCCGTATGGTGGCTAAATACGTCTACGGGATGGCAAAAGCACAAAGTCGCGGAAGCCAAGTGGCACGATTCAGGATTGGCGGCGCGCCTTGAAGGTTTTAACGACAGAACCGCAGCCGAAGCGCTGAAAGGCGCGGAGGTGGGCATTCCACGAGCTGAATTTCCCGAACCCGAAGTGGGCGAATACTACTGGGCGGACTTAGTCGGCCTCGAAGTCGTGAACAAGCAGGACGAACTACTCGGAGTTGTCGACAGTCTTATCGAAACAGGCGCCAACGATGTGTTGGTTGTTCGTTGCGATGCTCCTGGCGACAACGACGGCTCCTCAGCGACTAGCGCGCCGCCGCGTAAGGTAGAGCGTTTAATTCCTTACCTTGATACTGTCGTAGTGTCAGTTGATTTGCTAAATCGTCGCATCGTTGTGGATTGGGGCTTGGATTATTAGCGATTTTGGCGTGAGGCCTCTTCAGGCGACTTTGGTTGAGATAGCTTGATTCCATATGCAATTTGACGTCATAACGCTGTTTCCCCCAATGTTTGACGCAGTGACGAAGTTCGGCATCACACGCCGAGCATTGGCGGATGGATTGTGGTCGTTGCAGCTATGGAATCCTCGCGATTTCACGATCGATAACTACCGCACCATTGACGATCGACCTTATGGGGGCGGGCCGGGAATGGTAATGCTCGCGGAGCCTCTTGATACTGCCGTGACGGAAGCCAGAAAGCGGCAAAAGAACGCGGGCGTGGATAAAACGAAGGTGGTTTATCTTTCGCCACAGGGCGCCAAGCTTGATCATCCGACAGTAAAACGATTGTCTAACGAACAGGGATTAATCCTGCTCGCTGGTCGGTACGAGGGGATTGACGAGCGTTTAATTCAGCGTCAAGTGGATGAGGAAATCTCCATCGGAGATTTTGTTTTGTCTGGAGGCGAGTTGCCGGCGATGACGCTGATCGACGCAATTGTTCGGCAATTACCAGGCGCTTTGCACGATATGGATTCGGCCGAACAAGACTCGTTTGTGGATGGTCTATTGGATCATCCACATTACACCCGCCCGGAGATATACGAAGATGAGCCAGCGCCGCCCGTCCTTATGTCGGGAAATCATGCGCAAATCGCACGATGGCGGCGCAAGCAATCGCTTGGAAGAACTTGGCTAAGGCGCCCAGATTTGCTGGCAGGTCGGAATCTGACGAAAGAAGATTTGCTTCTGCTTGAAGAATTCAAGCGAGACAACGAATTTACGGTGAAAACGTAACGTAGAGTATTGTTGCGCGGAAACCGGCAAATGAACGGTGGATCTAAGGCGCGCCCTGAAATCCATTAGTAAAACAAACCGCATGCATCAAGTGGCGACTTGCGCTGCATGCAAAGCCCGACCAGAGCGGGCCGAAAATTTCCAGTAACTTTTAAGGAGTAGACGCATGGATATCATTCAGCAACTAGAGCAGGAAGAAATTGCTCGGCTTGGTAAGCAAATTCCCGTTTTCGCTCCCGGCGATACCGTGGTGGTCAACGTCAACGTCGTTGAAGGTGAGCGTAAGCGCGTACAGGCTTTTGAAGGAGTCGTTATCGCCAAGAGAAACCGCGGCCTCAACAGTTCCTTTATCGTTCGCAAAATCTCCAGCGGAGAAGGTGTTGAGCGGACCTTCCAAACCTATTCCCCGATAATCGCGTCCATTGAAGTAAAGCGCAAAGGCGATGTGCGCCGCGCCAAGCTTTATTATCTGCGTCAGCGCTCCGGAAAGTCGGCGCGTATCAAAGAAAAACTGACTGCGCGTCCTGTGCAAGGCGCAGCGAAGCCACAAAAACAAGAAGAAGTCGCGCCCGAATAATCAGCGACTACAGACCCAAAAAGGAGCGGCATGCCGCTCCTTTTTGTTTGGAGCTCCAGCAATCATCGCCATGATTCTTCCCGTACAACATGCGGCCCTATCCAGGTTAGCTTTGCAATTCCATTTCCAAATTAATCATGAACGCGAAATCGGCGCGCAGACAGCACAAATAGCGCGGCAAGCTGACGCCGGATCAAACTTGCAACAGTAGCGATAATTAAGGGTATTACGTACAAGCTCCCGCAGCCAGTCGCCATCGCGCGCGAGAACCCAGACAGACGCGATACTGGCCAATGAAATCATTACTCCCGCCAGCAATGCAATCGCAGCGATTCCCGGTTGCCCACTTAAAGATCCGACGATAGCGAATCCGATATACGCATATTGAAACGAAAACCGCACTGGAAGCATGACGCACCGTTTGCAAGCGCTATGAAACGCGCGACAATCGACTCCACTGGAAACCCCTTACCCTGACGAGTCGCGATGCCCGCCATAAACGTTGATTCTTACCCACGCTTTCACCTTGCCTTTCCCGTCACCGATCTCGCTCGAACTCACGCGTTATACGGCGAATTCCTGAACTACCTGGAAGGACGTAGTTCGCCGGAGTGGGCGGATTTCAATTTCCACGGTCACCAGTTCAAGGCATTCGAGGACATGAACCGGATCTTTGCAAAGTGATCACAACTGAATTCCAAGCTTGCATGGCGACTCCCTTCG